>JAEUKC010000096.1:0-18078 GCA_016794445.1 Myxococcales bacterium | reverse complement strand
GCGGCGACGCTGCGCGCCCTCGACCGCAAGGGCGCCCTCCAGATCGCCCGCGACCGCACCAACGGCGAGTACGTCCGCGCCTGCCAGGACGAGGCCGCCAAGATCACGCTCAAGGAGCTCGTGCGCGAGGTCGATCGCGTGCAGTTCGGCGCGCTCGGCACCGAGCCTGATCGCGTGCGCACCCTCGGGCAGCGCGCGGCCGCGATCGTGCGCGCCGTCCTGCCGCTCGCTCTCCTCGTGCTCCTCGCCTGCGGCGGCATGGACACCAGGAAGCTGCGCGTGCCGACCGGCAACCCCACGGGCAGCGAGGTGTTCGAGCGCGTGATGACCGCGCAGGGGGTCCGGCTCGGTCGGCCCCCGAAGCCGCTCGGCCTGCTCGAGAAGCCGGGGCCCGACACGCCGCCGATCCTGGTCGATTTCGGGCGCGTGCCGCTCGACGAGGACACGGAGAAGCACCTGGTCCAGTGGGTCCGCGAGGGCGGCACGCTCATCGCCGTCGACCAGCCGCACCGCTGGCCGAAGGAGCTCCGGCCGTCAACCGCGGTCGGTGGAGAGGACGTCACCGTGCAGCAGTCCGATGCCGCGAAGCTCGAGGGCCGGCTGCTCCCGGGCCTCGCGTTCGGGCTCGAGAGCAAGGGCACCGTCGTCGCGACCACCGGCAACGAGGCCTTCGCGGTCTTGCGCACCTACGGCTCGGGCCAGGTGCTCGGCCTCGCCACGGGCGACCTCATGACCAACATCGGCATCTCGGTACCCGGCAACGCAGCGGTGCTCGTCGCCATCCTCGGTACCGTCAACCCGCGCACGATCGACGTGGCCAGCGAAGAAGACGGCACCACGCCGCCCAGCAACCCGTTCATCGCGCTGTCCCGCGCGGGGCTCGGGCTCGGGCTCTGGCACGCGCTCGCCGCGACCGCGATCCTCTTCCTCGCGGTCGGCATCCGCGCCACCAAGCCCATCCCCGACCGCCCCGCGCGCCGTCGCGCCTTCACCGAGCACGTCGGCGCGGTCGGCGCGCTCTACGCCCGCGCGCGCCTCGGTCACGTCGCCGTCGCCGCGCTCGGGCGCCTCCTCGAGCTCCGCGCCCGCGCCCGCGCCCCGCGCACGCAGGACGTGGCGAGCTGGCTCGCGACGCGCGTCGGTCGTGACCCCGAGGAGGTGCGCGCCCTCCTCCACAAGGCCGAGCTCGCGCGCAAGGACACGGTCCCCATCGGGGACGAGACGAAGACCCTCGAGGAGCTGTCCAGCCTCTACGCCGCCATGGAGAAGACATCGTGAACGAGAGCCAGTTCGAAGCGACGTTCGACCGCCTGCGCAAGGAGATCGCGCGCGTCATCGTGGGCCAGGAAGACCTGGTGACCGGTCTCCTCGTGGGGCTCTTCGCGCGCGGGCACGTGCTCCTCGAGGGCGCGCCCGGCCTCGGCAAGACCCTGGTCGCGCGGAGCCTCGCGTCGGTGAGCGGCTGCTCGTTCAAGCGCATCCAGTTCACGCCCGACCTCATGCCGAGCGACGTCACCGGCTCGTCGATCTACGACAAGGAGCGCGCGGCCTTCACGTTCATCCCGGGCCCGGTGTTCGGGCAGATCCTGCTCTCGGACGAGATCAACCGGGCGCCCGCCAAGACCCAGTCGTCGCTGCTCGAGGCCATGCAGGAGCGGCAGGTGACCGTCGACGGCACCGCGCGCGCCCTGCCCCTGCCGTTCATGGTCATCGCGACCCAGAACCCCGTCGAGTCGCAGGGCACCTACCCGCTGCCCGAGGCACAGCTCGACCGCTTCCTCTTCAAGCTCACCGTGCCCGACCCCCCGCGCGACGTGGAGATCGGCATCGTGAAGAACCACGCCGCGGGCTTCGACCCGACCCACCTCGATCTCAACGCGTCGACCAACCCCGACGAGATCCTCGCGATGCAGCAGTTCGCGCAGGGCGTCCGCGTGGACGACCAGATCGTCGCCTACGTGGTCGATCTCGTGCGGCGAACGCGAGAAGACCGCGCGATCGAGCTCGGCGCCTCCCCGCGCGCGTCGATCGCCATGATGAAGGCGGCGCAGGTGGTGGCCGCGTCGCAGGGCCGCAACTTCGTCACCCCCGACGACGTGAAGCCCACCGCCAAGCCCGTCATGCGCCACCGCGTGATGCTGCACCCCGACGCGCAGCTCCAGGGCCTCACCCCCGACGACCGCATCGACGAGATGCTCAAGGCCGTGCCGGTCCCGAGGCTCTGATGCCCCTCGTCCCCACGAAGCGGCTGGCCGCCTTCGCCTACCTCGCGGCCGCGGTGGCCGTGGTGGCGGGGCTCGCGCCGGCCGTGCGCGGGCCGCTGTTCCTGTTCGACGTGGCGCTGGTCCTGCTCGTGGTGTTCGACGTGATCGCGGTGCTCGGACACCGCGTCGGGGTGACCCGCACCGTCGCGCAGATCTTCTCGCTCGGCCGCGCCAACCCCGTCACGCTGCTGGTCGAGAACCGCTCGAACCGTGCGCTGTCGCTGACGCTCGACGACGACCCGGTCGAGGACGCCGAAGCCCCGGCGCTCCCCGCCAGCGTCGACCTCGCGCCGCACCAGCGGGTCACGGTGCGCTACGAGCTCACGCCGAAGCGCCGCGGACCGCGCGAGCTCGGCGGGGTGACCGCGCGGTACCCGGGGCCCCTCGGCCTCGTGCAGCGCCAGGAGCGCACGCTCTTGCCCGCGCACGTCGACGTCTACCCCGACGTGCACGCGGCGCGGCTCCTCGAGCTGCTCCGTCGCCAGGGCCGCCAGGACGCGCGCCTCGGCTCGATGCGCGTGCGCGGCGGCGACACCGACTTCGAGCGCCTGCGCCCCTACGCGGTCGGCGACGAGCCGCGCTTCGTCGACTGGCGCGCCACGGCCCGTCGCGACGACCTCACGGTGCGCCAGTTCCAGGCCGAGTCGGACCAGAACGTGGTCTTCGCGCTCGACATCGGGCGCAGCATGCGCGGCGAGTCCGAGGGGCTGACGAGCGTCGACCACGCCCTGAACGCGGCGATGCTGGCCGCCGACGTCGCGCTCCGCACCGGTGACAAGGCCGGGCTGCTCGTGTTCGACGATCGCCCGCGCACGTTCGTGCCGCCGACCGGGGGCCGCTCGGGCGCGCGCAAGATCACCCGGGCGATCTACGCGCTCGACGCCTCGCTCGCGGCCACCGACTACCGCGCGGCGACGGCGTTCCTGCAGACCCAGGTGAAGGCGCGGAGCCTGTTCATCCTGTTCACGCACGTGCTCGACCAGCGCTCGGCCCGCGAGCTCGCGAGCGCCCTGCGGAGCCTCCTGCCGCGGCACCTGCCGCTCTGCGTGCTGATGCGCGACATGGACCTCGAGGCCATGGTCTCGGCCCCCGTCACCAGCGAGGAGGACCTCTACGCCAAGGGCGCCGCCGCCGAGCAGATCGCGGCGCGCGAGGACCTGCTCCGAGCGCTCAAGAAGGCCGGGGTCCTCGTGCTCGACGCCAAGCCGGGCGACGTCACCCCCGAGCTCGTGAAGCGCTACCTCGAGGTCAAGGCGCGCCGGCTGCTCTAGAGGGTCGCGAAGAAGTCGAGCACGCCCTTGTTCATCCAGGCCGAGCCCGGCCAGCGGTGGCCGCCTTCGTCGCTGCACCAGATCGTGCGCTGCTTGCAGCCCGCGTATTCCACGCACGGCGAGCCCGCGATGGCGGTGGTGGTCGCCGAGCACCCGTTGACCTTCACGTACTGGTCGCGCGTCGGCGGGCCGTAGCTCGCAAAGGGCACCGTCGTGTCCTTGGTGCCGTGGTACTGCCAGAGGGGCGTGGCCGTGCCGCACCCGGTGGTGCCGCCGGCCGTCGCGCTGCCGCGGATGCCAGCGGTCCGGGAGCACGCGAGCGCGCTCGCCATGAAGCCCCCCGAGCTGAAGCCCGAGGCGAACACCCGCGCGTCGTCGACGCAGAGGCGGGCCGCGAGCGACTCCTTGATGGAGACCACGAAGGTCGAATCCGGGCCGCCCGGGGACCAGCAGCTCGCGGCCGACTTCGGGTAGACGAACACGTAGCGGCCCGCGCCGTAGGCCTCGTAGTCCTTGGCCTCGCTGATGCCACCGCCGCACCCGTGGAACTGGAACACGAGGCCGATCGGCTTCTTCGAGTCGTAGGTCGGTGGGACGTAGAAGCAGTAGTCGCGCGCCACGCCCGCGACGGTGAGCTTCTCGCACTGCCAGCCCGTGGTGGCCGCGAGGCCGCAGCCCTTGGTCGGCGCGGGCGGGGTGTCGACGCCGACGTCGGTGGGGGGCGTACCGAGGTCGGTGCCACCATCGCTCGTCGCGTCGACAAGGGCGCCGTCGGGGCTGGTCGCGGCGCCGTCGCTGGTCGTCTCGCCAGCCGTCTCTTCGAGGGCGCCGTCCACAGGATCGTCCGTTGGACCGTCGGCGCTCGAGCAGCCGATGAGCGCGAGGCATACCGACAGCGCGGTGAGGGGGCGGATCATGGGACGAGCACAGCAAACCCCAGGCCACACGCTCGAAGCCTCCGGCCTGCCGAACGGTCGGCGCGGATGGGGGACGATACCCCCTGCCGTGGCCTGGTGCGGGGGGATTCACCCCCGATCAGACCCCGAACAGCGCCTGCGCGGTCGCGGTCGTGTCCCGCGCGACCTCCTCCGTCGATCGACCGAGCGCGCGCGCGACCGCCGCGAGGACGTCGGTCAGGAACGCGGGCTCGTTGCGCCCCTTCCTCGGCGCCGGCGTGAGGAACGGCGCGTCGGTCTCGATCATGAGCCGGTCGCGCGGCACGCGCGCCAGCAGGGGCCGTAGGTGCGCGCCGCGGCGGTCGTCGGCGATCCACCCGGTGATGCCGACGTGCAGGCCGAGCTCGAGGTAGACCTCGAGCGCGGCGGCGTCGCCGGTGAAGCAGTGCACCACGCCGCGGGGCCGCGCCTCCTTCAACATCGCGGAGAAGTCGGCGTGCGCGGCGCGCTCGTGCAGGAACACGGGCTTGCCGAGCTCCGCGGCGAGGGCGAGCTGCGCCGCGAACGCCGCTCGCTGCGCGGGGCGCGGGGAGAAGTCGCGGTCGTAGTCGAGTCCGCACTCGCCGACCGCCACCACGCGCGGCGAGGCGTGCAGCTCGCGCAGCGCGTCGGTGGCCCAGGGGCCCCACTGCGAGGCCTCGTGGGGGTGGATACCGGCGGTGCTCTGCAGGCCCTGGGCGGTCGCGAGCTCGAGCGCGCGCCGGCTGGCCTGCACGCTCGTGCCGGTGACCATGATGGTCTCCACGCCTGCAGCGCGGGCGCGCGCAAGCACCGCGGGGAGGTCCTCGCGGAACGACCGGTGTCCGAGGTTCGCGCCGATGTCGACGAGGCTCACGGCGACACCCCTGCCATATGCTCTGCATACCGCGCCGCGAGTTGCTCCGTCACCTCGCGATGCCACGCGACGATCTGCTCCTCCGTCCAGCCCGCGGGGCGCTGGTGGAAGCGACCGCGGAGGAACGCGAGGGCCGCGCACAGGTGCGTGGCCTGCCGGCGCAGCCAGCTCAGGTTTCGTTGCTCGTCGGCCATGGGACGCGTCCAGGGAGAGCCCAGGGCGCGCTTGATCGGGCGGATCTCCGCCTCGATCGTGTGGAGGTCGCGCACCAGCGCGATCCGCTCGATCTTGTACATTTGAATCGTCTCCGTCAGAGGTTGGTGTTCGAGGGGAACCAACGCCGCTGGCGGTCCGCGGGCGCGCCCCGGAAGGGACGCAGCAGGGCACGCGACATGGATGCGGGGACTCGAATCGAACGAGTCTCTCTGGGAGGCTATCCCAGCGTAGGAGCCGATCCTACTACCCCGCGGCAGGCACTTTTGTGGGTGTCGAGGCCAAGACGAACGAACCGAACAGGCGCACCGACGCGATTCGCTCGAGACGAGCAGCAGCGCCAGCAGCGAGCTGGGGGCACAGGATCGCATCGCCTGCCCCTCGAGAAGGGGACGGCGAACGGCTGCGATCGGAAACTGTCTGGTTCTTCTTCTAGCCTAACACCTACCTGTGTCTTTCGAGGAAGTATGCGCCGAGAAACGAGCTTGTCAAGGCCGCCTCCATGGGCGGCCGAAAGAGAAATTGGAGCCTCAGAGACCGAGGCCCTCGTAGGGCGAGCCGGCCTCGAGCCGCACGTCGTCGGCGGGCAGCGGCAAGTGTTTCCACGCCGCGGGGTGCTCCGTCGGCTTCTGGTTCGTGCTCGTCGCCGCCTCGAGCCGGTAGAGCTCGCCCTGGTAGAGCACGTGGTCGCCCTTGGCGTAGGTGATGGGGCCCTTCTTGCCGAGGGTCGCGTCGGCGCCCCACAGCTCGATGCGTCGGTAGTCCACGTCGCGCGGCAGGCCCATGAAGTCGCGGAACGGCGGCGGCGGCAGCGTGGCCTTCACCGTGCCCGAGACCTTCACGTTGCCGGTCTCCTTGTTCACGAGCGCGAGCGCGCCCGACAGCTGGTTCTGCTCGAACACCACGGGCGACTCCGTGTTGTTCACGTAGAAGAACGACGTCGCGGGCTTGGTCCCGTCGTAGACCTCGGTGTAGCGGAACGTGAGCGGGCCGAGGAAGTTGCGCTCGAAGCGGTAGGTCGTGGTCTTGTCGCTGGCGTTCTGCACGTACCCGCCGCCCGAGCTGCCGTAGCCGAAGTAGTTGTCGGCGATGGTGACCGCGTCGCTCGCGGCGTGCGGATCCCCGTCGCGTGGCTGCGGGAACAGGTTGAGGAGGAGCGACGCCGCCCCGACCACGACGTTGTGGTGGAAGCTCTGGTTGCCGTAGCGGGCGCCGTACTGCACGCCCGTGTCTTGATACTGCTGGAAGGCGAAGCGCCAGCCGAGCGCGCCGAGCGCCATCACGTTGTGGTGGACCTCGCAGTCCTTGCCGAGCATGCCGATCTGGAACGACTCGGTCGCGGTGCGCAGGAACCGGTTGCGGTACACGCGCAACCCCTCGAAGGCGTGCTCCCCGCCGCTCGGCTTGGTCGCGTCGAACTGGGTGCTGCCGATGTACGTGCCCTCCCCCCCGGTGTCGTGCACGTAGAGGTCGTGCACGAGCACGTTGCGCATGGTGGCGGTCGGGTCCTTGTCGGTCTTGAGCACGACGCCGGCGAACCCCGAGCGACGGATCTCGAGGAACTCGAGCTCGTAGTCGGTGGCCCCGCTGCCGACGCCGATGCCGAAGCTCCCGCTGGTCTTGAACTCGTCGTCGCTCACGATGCCGTAGGTGTCGCGGCTGTTGGCGTAACGGCACCCCTCGTGCCCGGGGAAGCCGGGGTCGCCGGTCTGGGAGAGCGGGTCGTTGCGCCCGGTGAACACCCAGCCCGAACCCCCTTGCAGGCTCAGCACGTAGCCGTCGCGGAGGGCGCCGATCTTCACCTGCCCCCCCTTGTTGGTGATGACGAGGGGCCGGCTCCGCTCGCGCTTCGGGAGGTTGCCGAGGTAGACGAACGCGTAGCGACCCGCCTTGATGTACAGCCGGTCGAGCGTCGCGGGATCGACGCCCTTCTCGGTGAGGAAGGCCACCACGTCCTTCACGTAGAGCCCGCCGTCGCTGGTGTTCACCGCGAGCTCGTAGGTGGTCTTCGGCGCGCCGAACCGCCCCTTGGGCTCGGCGCAGGTGGCGGGATCACCGGGGCCCGAGTCGAGCGGTCCACCGTCGACGGAGCCGGTGTCGACCGCGCCTTCGACCGCGCCGTCGACCGGGTCGGCGCTCGGGGTCTCGCTGCTGCACGCGCCCACGAGGAGGCCGACCACGAAGATCTGGAGGCGCTTCATGAGGGAGAGCATACGCGACGATCGACGCTCGGCGCCCGCTCTGGCACAGCACGACCATGGACGTCGCCGCGCTCCGCGCCCTTTTCCCCGCGCTCGAAGGCCAGCTGTACTTCAACTTCGCGGGCGTCGCGCCGACGAGCACGCGCGTCGCCGCGGCCGCGCGCGCGTTCCTGGACGACCTCGTGCAGAACGGCATCCGCAACGAGGCCGGGTGGGAGCGCTCGGCCGAGGCCACGCGCAGCGCCGCGGCCCGCATCGTCGGCGCGACGCCCGGCGAGATCGCGCTCGTGCGCAACACGAGCCACGGCCTCGGGCTCGTGGCGGAGGGTCTACCCTGGCACGAAGGGGACGAGGTCGCCGTGTGCACCGCCCTCGAGTACCCGTCCAACGTGTACCCCTGGCTGCACCTCGCCGACCGCGGCGTGAAGGTGCGCGAGGTTGCCCCGCGCGACGGGGGCGTGTCGGTGGAGGCGGTCGCCGCGGCGTGCACGCCGAGGACCAAGCTCGTCGCCGTGAGCTCCGCGCAATACGCGACGGGCGTCCCCACCGATCTGCCTGCCCTCGGCGCCTGGTGCCGGGCGCACGACGTCCTCCTCTGCGTGGACGGCATCCAGACCGTCGGCTGCGTGCCGGTGGACGTGAAGGCGGCCGGCGTGCACTTCCTCGCCGCCGACAGCCACAAGTGGATGATGGGCGTGCCAGGCGTCGGGTTCCTGTTCGTGGACGAGGCGGTGCTGCCGCGCCTGCGCCCCGTGCTGGTGGGGTGGAAGAGCACGACCGACGCGTGGAACTTCGACCGCGCCCATTTCGAGCTGCGCACCGACGCCGCCAAGCTCGAGGAGGGGAGCCCGAGCTACGCCCTCGTCGCCGGCATGGGCGCCGCGCTCGAGCTCTTGCTCGAGGTGGGCGTCGACGCCATCGCGGCTCGGGTCGCGGGACACGTCGAGCGCCTCGTCACCGGGCTCGCGCGACTCGGCTGCGAGGTGACGCCCGCCCACGCGCCGCGCGTGGGAATCGTCACCTTCGTGCCTCGAGAAGGTTCGGCCAAGGCGCTGCACGAGCGCCTCGTCGCCGCGGGCGCGAGCGTCTCGCTGCGCCGCGGGCGCATCCGCGTGTCGCCTTCGTTCCTGAACACCGAAGAGGAGATCGACCGCCTGCTCGCGCTCGTCGCCGAGAACCAGTAGGTGCTATCGATCGGCGGATGGCGGAGCCGATCCGATTCTACTTCGACGTGATCTCACCGTACGCCTACCTGGCGTTCCGCGCGCTGCCCGCGATCGCCGCGCGCCACGGCCGGGCGATCGGGCTCGAGCCGATCCTGTTCGCCGCGCTCCTCGACCACCATGGCCAGAAGGGCCCGGCCGAGATCCCCGCCAAGCGCGCGTACCTGATGAAGGACGTCGTCCGCAAGGCGCACGCGCTTTCGGTGTCGCCCGTCGCGCCGCCGCCCTCGCACCCGTTCTCGCCGCTGCTCGCGCTGCGCGCCATCCTCGCGGTGGAGGGGGAGGCGCGGCGCAAGGCGGCGGAAGCGCTCTTCTCTGCGGTGTGGGGCGGAGGGCCTGGGGTGGAGACCCCCGCCGTGGTGGAGGCGCGGCTGACCGAGGCGGGCCTCGACGGTGTGGCGATCGTCGAGCGAACGAAGGACGCGGGCATCAAGGCCCGCTTGCGCGACGGCACGGCGCGCGCGATCGAGGCGGGCGTGTTCGGCGTGCCGACGATGCTCGTCGACGGGGAGCTGTTCTTCGGCGTGGACTCGCTCCCGTTCCTGGAGCAGTTCCTCGAGGGGCGGGACCCGGTGTCGGCGGAGGACGTCGCGCGGTGGGACACGCTGCCCGCGAGCGCGTCGCGGATCTAGCGCGCCGAGACGCTCTTGCCGGCGCTGCGCAGGTCCTCGCAGGCCTGCTTCACGCGCGCGGCCATGCTGGCCTCGGCCTTCTTCAGGTAGTTGCGCGGGTCGTAGGCCTTCTTGTTGCCCACGTCGCCGTCGACCTTCAGCACGCCGTCGTAGTTCTTGAACATGTGGTCGGCGATGGCGCGCGTGAAGGCGTACTGGGTGTCGGTGTCGATGTTCATCTTCACGACGCCGTAGTCGAGGGTCTCGTGAATCTCGGCGAGGGTCGACCCCGAGCCGCCGTGGAACACGAGCTGCGCGCTCGCCCCCGGGAACACCTCGGCGATCGCCGCCTGCCCGTCGCGGAGGATGGTGGGCTTCAGCTGCACGTTGCCCGGCTTGTAGACGCCGTGGACGTTGCCGAACGTGGCCGCGAGCAGGTAAGGCCCGATCGGCGAGAGCGCGCGGTGCACCGCGACCATGTCGGCCGGCGTGGTGTAGAGCTTGTCCTTGGGCACGCCGCTCGTGTCGTGGCCGTCCTCTTCGCCGCCGACGACCCCCGTCTCCACCTCCAGGATGATGTCGACCGCGGCACACCGCTTCAGGAGCTCGACGCTCTTGGCCACGTTGGCCTCGAGCGCGAGCTCGGAGCCGTCGAACATGTGGGCGTTGAACAGGTTGGGCCGCCCCGCCTTGCGGCGACGCTCGGTCTCCTCGATCAACGGAAGCACGAAGCCCTCGAGGTACTTGGGCGCGCAGTGGTCGGTGTGGAGCGCGATGGTCACCTCGTACGAGGCGGCCATGGCGTGCACGTAGTCGGCGAGCGCGATCGCGCCCTTGGCCATGCTCTTGACGCCCTGGCCGCTGAGGAACTCGGCGCCGCCCGTGCTCACCTGCACGATGCCGTCCGACTTGGCCTCCTTGAGCCCGAGCAGCACGGCGTTGGCCGTCTCGGTCGAGGTGACGTTGAAGGCGGGGAAGGCGTACTTGCCGTCCTTCGCCTTGGCCAGCATGTCGCGGTACTGGGAGGGGGTGGCTACGGGCATGGTGGTGGCTGCTAGCCTCGCGCCGCACGGGCAGCCACCCGGGCGCTCGCCCCGTGACTTTTCCTCCGGCCCCGTGTCGATCGCCCCTCCCCTCGTTCGTCGTCGACATGGACCCTTCGAAGGAGACCGCCGTGCGTTACATCATCACCCTCACCCCCGCCCCCGACGCCAAGCCCGCCGATCCGAACGCGCCCTTCGACGAGGCCTTGTTCGTGGCCCACATGAAGTACAACGAGGAGATGTTCGAGGCCGGCGTCCTCGTCGGCAGCGAAGGGCTCTCGCCCAGCCAGAAGAGCGCTCACGTGCTCGTGTCGGGCAGCAAGCGCACCGTCGTCGACGGCCCCTTCGCCGAGACCAAGGAGCTCATCGGCGGGTTCTACCTGCTCGAGGTGGAGTCGCTCGCGGAGGCGATCGAGTGGGCGCGCAAGTATCCCGGAGGCTTCGGGGGCGACGAGGTCCTCGAGATCCGCCCGCTCACGGGGGTGGGTGATCTCCCGCCCCACCTCGAGGACCTGATCCGCAAGGCCGCCCCGACCTGGAGCGCGAACTTCGAGAAAAGGCGTTAGTCCGCAGGGACCGTGATACGCACACGGCTGCATGAACCTCGGGCCGATTCGTTGGGGGGTCGTCGGAGCCATCACCGCGGTCACGGCCGTCGCGCCGTCGGCACGCTCCGACTCGTACATCGATGGAATGATCTTCGGCGTCGGCGTCGGTGTACCCGTGGGCCTGGTGGCCACGGGTGGTGCGGTCGCGGGCGGCGTGAGCGATGGTGACGGTGGACGACCGACCACCTCCGCGATGGCCTTCGCCCTGTCGGCGGGGTCGGTGTCGGTGCTGTGGGGTTCGCTCCTCCTGGTCCAGGGCGCCCACGCTTCCAGCAACAAGGTGCTGCAGCTCGCGCCGGGCGCTTTCGACGTCACGGCCGGCCTCACGGCGTGCGTCTTGACCCTCTATCGCAACGCGCGACCCCGCTCGACGGCAGGTGCGACCCTGCTACCCGCCGTCGGTCGAGGGCTCGGGGGCGAGTGGGTGCCGACGCTACGCTTGGTCTGGACGGGCTAGGCGATCTGGTCGAGCACCGAGCCCAGCGTCCGCGTCTCGATCGGCTTCAAGAGCACGTCTTGCATCCCGCAGGCGAGGCAACGCTCCCGCTCCGAGGCCAGCGAGGCCGCCGTCAGGGCGACCACGGGCAAGACGAGGCCGCGGGCGCGGATCTGGCGCGTGGCCTCGAAGCCGTCGAGCTCGGGCATGTAGCAATCCATCAGCACGACGTCGAAGCGCTCGCTCGAGGCCCGCTCGACGGCATCCTTGCCGTTCTCCACCGCGACGACCTCGTGCCCCAGGCTCTTCAGCATCAGGGTCGCCACACGGCGGTTGATCTCGTTGTCCTCGGCGAGCAGGACGCGCAACGCGCGACCCTCGACCCGTGGCTCCGAGGGCACCTCCGGCGTCGGACGGTCACAGGCCGTGGCGGGCACGCGGATGCTGAAGCAGCTGCCGCGCTTCGGCGTGCTCTCCACGGTGATCGCGCCCTCCATCGCGGCGAGCAAGCGCTGGACGATCGCGAGCCCGAGCCCCGAGCCACCGAAGCGACGGGTGGTCGAGGCGTCCCCTTGCTTGAACGGCTGGAAGATGTCCTGCACCCGGTCGGGTTCGATCCCGATGCCCGTGTCTTCCACGTCGATCCGGAGCACCCCCTCGCGGTAGCCGACCTGCAGGGTGACCCGGCCGCTCTCCGTGAACTTGATCGCGTTCGACAGCAGGTTCACGACGACCTGGCGGAGTCGGAGCGGATCGCCGAGGACGAAGCGAGGGACGTCTTCGTCCACGGAGACGGTCAGCTGGTCGTGGCGCTCGTCGGCCACGCTCTCGAACAGGCCGGAGACGCTCCTCACCTCGGCCCGGATGTCCACCGGGACCCGCTCGATGGTCAGCGTGCCGGACTCGATGCGGGAGAGATCGAGGATGTCGTTGAGCAGCGAGAGCAGCGAGTCGCCGCTCTTGCGAATGGTCCGCAGGCCATCGCGCAGGTGCGGGGGCAGCTCGTCCGAGAGCATCACGTCGGTCATGCCGAGCACGCCGTTCATCGGGGTACGGATCTCGTGGCTCATCGCGGCGAGGAACTCGCCCTTCGCGCGACTCGCCGCCTCGGCCACGCGGCTCGCCTCGACGAGCGCCTCGTTCTTGCGCTCGAGCTCGGCGACGTTGGCGAGGGTCTCGCGCTCGTAGGCCCAGGTGAGCATGAAATACGTGACCATCGCGCCGAGCAGCGAGCCGATGTGGGGGCCGGGCCGGCTCGCGTCGACGAGCGCCGGGAATCGCCCGGAGTAGATGACGTACACCGCCCCGACGACCAGCGCCCCGGTCACGAGGAGCAGCCAGCGCGCGACGCGGACGCCGGCCACCGTGAGGCCGAGCGTGGGCACGAGGGCGATCCAGAACAGCGAGCTCATGCCGTCGCGACCGGCGACCAGCGCGAGGCCGAGCCCGACGACGAGCGCGAAGCCGACGAAGGCGAGGCCGTTGGCGACGAGCGATCCCCCCTTACGGACGTTGCGCAGGACGACCCCGACCAGCAGGAGCATCGCGAGGCAACCAAGCGCCGAGAGCCACAGGCGCTGGACGAGCTGGAGCAGCAGCGTGATCGAGGTCGCGAACCCGGTGACCAGCACGAGGGAGAGGAAACGTCGGGTGCGGTGACGCTCGGCGCGCGCCGCCGGGTCTTCGCGACCGGCCGGGTCGACCCGCGCGGGGAGGAAGCCGTCGCGGAGCGCCGTGAGGGATGCCGAGAGCGCGACGAGGGCCACGAGGATCGAGATCTACCGCGGTGGGCCCACACCGACCACGGTCACGCTCGCTGGCCCTGGAAGGCGTCCGTCAGAACCCCATCCCTGCGCCGAGACCGAGGAACACGTGCAGCCGCGGTCGCGGCACCGCGAGCTCCGGCGCATGGGCGAAATACGCCGCGCCGAAGTGCACGTCCGCGATGAAGGCGAACCCGTTCACGAGGGGGCGGGTCCACCGACCCGAGACCACCGCCTCGGGCCCCGCCGTCTCGACCTTCGTCGGCCCGGTGCCACCGAAGGAGAAGCCAGGTGCGTCGTTGCCGACTTGCAGCTCGGCGAACCCGAGACCCACGAGCGGCTCGAACGCGCCGCCCGCGAGCGGCACGGCGAACAGGTGCCAGTCGGCGCGGAAGTGCGCGATCTCGGGCGACGGGTCGCGGTGCCAGATGCCTGCGCCCGTGCCGCACCCCTGCAAGGACACCTTTCGGTGCGGCGCCACCTCGACGCAGACCTGCGGACGGCCGTTCTTGTCGCCCGACGAGGCGCCGATCCGCGCCTGGAAGTAGGTGCGAGCCGCGGTGCCCCCGCCCTCGGTCGGCCCTGGGTCGGACGCCCCCACACGAGGCGCCGCGAGCAGCAGCGCGAGACCGAGCCACCAACGTCCCATGGGCGCCGCCAAGCTACCATGCGATGGAGGCACATGCCTCGTGGGCGAATCGGGCTGCCACGCGACCTCGACGCGGTGAGCACACGGACCAAGGTGGACGCGGCCACGCTGCGCGACGCGGAGCTGTCCCCAGCGCACGCCGACGCGATCTGGGACAGCGTGCGGGCGCTGTATCGCACGGGGGTGCACCCCGCGATCTCGCTGACGATCCGGCGACGCGGCCACGTCGTCGTCGAAGGCGCCATCGGCCACGCGCGCGGCAACGGCCCCGACGACCCGGTTTCCGCGCCGGCCCCGCTCGCCACGCCGGCCACGCCGTTCGGCCTCTTCTCGGCCTCCAAGGCGGTCACCGCGATCGTGGTGCACCTCCTCGTCGAGCGTGGCACCCTCGAACTCGACGATCCGATCTGCGAGTACGTCCCGGGCTTCGACCGCCACGGCAAGCATGGGATCACCATCGCCCACGTGCTCAGCCACCGCGCCGGCGTGCCGCAGGTGCCCGGGTCCAAGGAGCACCCCGACGTGCTGCTCGACCCCGCGGAGTGCGTCGCGCGCCTGTGTGACGCCGTCCCGAGCCACCCGCCCGGCAAGCGGCTCGAGTACCACGCGCTCTCGGGCGGCTACCTGCTCGGCGCCGTGGTGCAGCAAGCCACCGGCCGATCGCTGCAGGAGGTCATCCGCGGCGAGATCCTCGACCCGCTCGGCTTCGACCTCATGGGCTACGGCGTGCCGCGCGACCGCGAGCCGGACGTCGCGGTCAACTACGTGACGGGCCGCGCGATGCCGCTGCCGATCGACATGCTCACCTCGCGCGCGCTCGGGCTCACCTGGGCGGAGGGCACGAACCTCTCGAACGACCCGC
This sequence comes from Myxococcales bacterium, assembly GCA_016794445.1. Taxonomy (GTDB): domain Bacteria; phylum Myxococcota_A; class Polyangia; order Polyangiales; family JADJMO01; genus JADJMO01. Next base: position 3,143 of record JAEUKC010000096.1, on the reverse strand, counting down.
GCTTCTACCGGGAGATCATCCCGTCGGCGAACGTCATCGGCACGGCCGACGAGGCGAGCCGGTTCTTCGAGCTGCTGCTGCGCGGCGGCGAGCTCGACGGCAAGCGGGTGCTCGAGGAGCGCACGCTGCACGCGGCGTGCGTCGAGACGGCCTACATGGAGCTCGACCGGGTGCTGCTGTTCCCCGTTCGCTACGGGCAGGGGCTGATGCTCGGCGCGCCGTTGATCAGCCCGTTCGGCCTCGGGCTCGGCCGCGCCTTCGGCCACCTCGGGTTCATGAACGTGTTCTGCTACGCGGACCCGGAGCGAGACATCGCGGTCTCGCTGATGACCACCGGGAAGATCCTCTTCGACACGCACCTCCCCGCGCTGGTGCAGGTGCTGTGGCGCATCGCTCGCGACTGCGCGCCCGTGTCCGCCCGGTGACGCTCGACCTGCAGCCAGCATCCGCTACTCTGTTCGTTGATGTCGTCGAGCACAGCCGTCGTTCGAGGTGGACGCATCGTCGTCGATCAACCCACGGACCTCCCCGAGGGGGCGGTCGTCGAGGTCACGATCCAGACCGACGGCCTGGACACGGTGGAGCGAGAGGCACTCCACGCCTCGCTGGACCGAGCACTCGACGACGCCGAGGCAGGGCGAGGCGAGGACGCCTGGGTCTATCTACAGCGAGTTCGAGACGGCCGTGCGAGTCGTACTGCTCGATGAGGCACAGCGAGAGTTCGAAGCTCGCGATGCCTGGTGGCACACCCATCGCGACGAGCCCGAGTTGTTCCTGCTCGAGTTCGAGCAAGCACTCGTTCACCTGACAGCAGCTCCAGAGGCTGGCCATGTGTACCGCACACACCGCGGGCGCGAGATCCGCAGATGGCTGATGCGGAAGACCAGGTGCCACATCTACTACCACTACAATCGCGCCTCCGCGGTGCTCGAGATCCACTCGTTCTGGGGAGCCCGCCGAGCCCAATCGCCGCGAAGACTGCGGCGTGGCTCCGAATAGCCACCCGTCTTGCCCTGGCGTCTGCTCACCCATCGTCGGCCAGCTTCTCGAGGGCACGGAGCAGGGTCTTCATCGGCTTGACGTTGTGCACGTAGTCGACGCCGTGGCGGTGGAGCAGCCCGAGGAACGTGGCGTACTCGATCTCGGCGAGCTCCTTGCGGCGCTTGCCGGACCAGAGGCCGGTCAGATACGCGACCCGCCGCTCGTCGACCGCCTCCCGGGCGGCCCGCGCCAGCTCGCTCCGTGTGGCCCACCCGCGCACCGCGAGCTCGAGGCGGTGGTCGAGCTTGCCGACCGCGTCGTAGAGCCGCGCGCGACGGTCGCGCACGGTCTCGCTCTCCGCGTGCTCGATGGGCACGAGGGTGTGGGTCGTCGTCCAGGTCTCGAGGAGGGCCGCGCGGAACGCGTCGATGTCGGCGAAGTGGTGGTAGAAGGAGCCCTTCGTGCGACGGAGGCGCCTGGCCAGGCGATCGATGGTGAGCTCGTCCTCGCCACCTTCCCGGAGCAGCGCGATGCCGGCGGCGATCCAGCCTTCACGCGTGGTCGTGGTGCGAGCCTTCACGCACGCGCCACGATGAGCGCGGCGAGGAAGAGACACAAGGGCGAATAGAACGCGGCGCTGAGCAGGCGATACGGGGTCTCGACGATCGACGGCCGGATCCAGCGCTCGAACGGCCCGTAGACCCCGCGGAGGCCGAGGACCGCGGCGGTCGCGAGGGCCGCCCAGCGCGGCCCGTGGAGCGTCACCGCCGCCATCCCGACGAGCGTCGCCGCGACGGTCAGGGTCGCCGGCGCCGAAGGGAGCCGCGACGACTCCGGCCACCCGATCACGAACGTGGGTGCCACCCTGGTGGAGGGCGACGGCCACGCCACGCCGAAGACCCACGCCACGTGGACGACGGCGAGGGCGAGGAGAACGAACGGCGCGGCGAACCGGGGAACCGCGATGGCCAGGGCGAGCGGCCCGAGCAGGATCCACTGGGGCAGCGGGAACCCACCGCCGTGCGCCCGCTGTCCGCGCGCGAGGAACAGCAGCGCCGCGAAGCCGGCCTGCGCCGCGAGAACCAGCCGGAGCACGGGGTCGATCGCGTCACCGAACCACGCGAGCACGGCGGCCATCGTCACGAGCAGGAAGCTCGTGATGTGCCAGACGACGAACAGCGTCGAGCGCGCGAACGCGGAGAACGAGGCCTGCTCCATCGGTGCGACCACCCTCTTCTGCCCGGCGAACAGGTGGACGCCAGCGGTGTAGAGCGCGAACGCGGCAGCGACACGGACCATGATGCCTCCAACCATACCATACCGTATGGTATGCCAGTTGTGGGGTCACGACCGGGCTCCGTCCAGCCCCGTCGAAGCGACTCAGCGCTGCATCACGTCTTCGACGACCCGCCCGTCTTTGAGGCGGATCTGCCGGTCGGCCCGCACGGCGAAATCGTTGTCGTGCGTGACCATCACCACCGTACGGTTCAGCTCGCGCGCGAGCTTGGCGAACACGTCGAACACGAGCTCGCCGTTCTTGGAGTCGAGGTTGCCCGTGGGCTCGTCGGCGAGGATGAGCGCCGGGTCGTTGGCGACCGCCCGCGCGATCGACACCCGCTGCTGCTGACCACCGGAGATCTGCCCTGGCTTGCGCTGCCAGAGCGGGCCGAGGTCGAGCAGCTCGAGCGTCGTGTAGGCGATCTCCTCCACCTCGTCGCGCGGTTTGTCCCCGCGCCGCAGCATGGGGATCATCACGTTCTCCAGCACCGTGAACTCGGGCAGGAGGAAGTGGAACTGGAACACGAAGCCGAGGCGCTCGTTGCGGAACCGCGCGCGGTCGTCGTCGTCGAGACCGGAGACCTCCACGCCGTCGAGCCAGACCTCACCGCTCGTCTGCCGGTCGAGCGTGCCGAGCAGGTAGAGCAGCGTGGATTTTCCGCTGCCGCTCGCCCCAGTCAGCGCGACGAAGGTGCCGTCGTCGATGGTGAGATCGATGCCGTGCAGGATGGTCTGCGGCTCGACCCCGTCGCCGCCGAGCGCCCGGACGAGCTTCTTGGTCTCGACGAGCGGCCTCATCGGGCCCTCCCCATCCAGATCGGCCGCCCATGGAGGCGGCCGAAGATTCGCTCGCTGCGCTCCCTCCCCATCCAGATCGGCCGCCC
>JAEUKC010000095.1:0-19246 GCA_016794445.1 Myxococcales bacterium | reverse complement strand
CCGGCGCCGTGGTCCGCAAGGAGCTCGGTGGTCTCGGCGGCCCCGCCGACGTGCCCATGTCCGAGGTGCAGGTCTACTACGACGCCCACGCCGCCGAGTACAAGAGCCCCGAGCGCGTGCGCCTCTGGCACCTGGTGGTCGCCACCAAGGCCGAGGCCGAGGCCGCGCTCGCCAAGGTGCTCGCCGATCCCACCCGTGAGGGCTGGCCCAAGCTGGTGAGCGAGATCAGCCTGGACCCGGGCACCCGCAAGTCGAGCGGCGATCTCGGCTTCGTCTCCTCCGACGGCAAGACCACCGAGCCCAAGGTCGTGGTCCCGAAGGAGGTCGCCACCGCCGGCTTCGCCCTGAAGGACGGCGAGATCAGCAAGAGCGTCGTCCAGTCGCCCTCGGGCTTCCACGTCCTCTGGCGCAAGGGCTCCACCCCCGCGATGATCCGCAGCCTCACCGACGAGACCGCGACCATCCGCGAGCTGCTCTTCGAGCAGAAGCGGGAGAAGGCCTACAAGGCCCTGGTCGAGCGGCTGCGCACCCAGGCCAAGGTCGAGACCGACGAGTCGCTCCTGCCACTCCCCACGCTCGACGTGGGCGCCCGCCCCGTGCCCCGTCCCGCGCCCGGTCAGCCGTCGAAGTAATAGCGATTGCTCGGAACGAGGCCGGCTGCTACCGCTCGGATGTGACCTCGGATGCAGCGCGTCTGCACCCGGGACACGATGCGCAGGTGCGTCTCGCCTCCAGGGACGCTGCAGCATCGCACGCCCGGGGTGCACCTCAGAGCTCGAGCCTTTCGGGGCCGTCGGGCGTCGAGACCTTGCGCCCACTGCGCGCCTGGGCGCGCGCCGATCTCCCCCCGAGCTCGCTCGTCGTGGTGGGGGTCGTCAACGTGACCCCGGACTCGTTCTCCGACGGCGGTCGCTTCCTCGACCCGCGCGCGGCCCACGCCCACGTCGACCGCCTGCTCGCCGAGGGCGCCGACGTCCTCGAGATCGGCGGTGAGTCCACGCGGCCCGCAGGCGCCGACTACGGCGCGGGCCACGCCTCCATCCCGGCCGAGATCCAGCTCGCGCGCGTGTTGCCCGTGCTCCGCCACGCGGTCGCTGCCGCGGGTCCTCGAGGGGCCCGCGTGGCCATCGACACCACCTCACCGGTCGTCGCCCGCGCCGCGCTCGCCGAGGGCGTCACGATCGTCAACGACGTCTCCTGCCTCGCCGATCCGGAGCTCGCGCGCGTCACCGCCGAGGCCTCGGGGTGGTTCGTGCTGATGCACGCCCGTCCCGGCGCCACCTCGGCCTACGAAGACGTCGTGACCGACGTCGTCGCCGAGTGGTCCCGCGCCCGCGACCGCGCCGTCGCCGCCGGGCTCTCACCCGACCGCATCGTCTTCGATCCCGGCCTCGGCTTCGGCAAGGCGCCCTCCGACAGCCTCCGCCTCCTCGCCGCGCTCCCCCCTCTGAAGGCGCGCCTCGGTCACCCGATCTACGTGGGCGCGAGCCGCAAGGGCCTGCTCGCCTTCGCCGAGGAGCGCGCCGGCCTCCCGCGCAGCGCCCCCTCGGCGCGCGATCCGGGCACCGTCGCGGTCACCGCCCACGTGCGCGCCCATGCCCACGCGGTGCGGGTGCACGACGTCCACGGCACGCGCCAGGCCCTCGCGGTGCTCGATGCCATCGCGGCCGCGGAGGAGCAGGGCTGATGCTCGAAGCGCTCCGCCAGCTGTTCTTCGGGCGCCCCACGAGCCAGATCGCCCTCGATCTGCTCGACATCCTCCTGGTCGCCTACCTGGCCTACCGCGTGCTGCTCGCGCTCAAGGGTACGCGCGCGATGCAGATGGTCACGGGCCTCGTCGTGCTCGCCGGCGTCTACCTCGCCGGTCGCTGGATCGGCCTGGTCACCCTCACCAACGTCCTCTCCACGCTGCTCTCGTCGATCATCGTGGTGGTGGTCGTCGTGTTCCAGAACGACCTCCGTCGCGCCTTGAGCCGCGCGGGGACGCGCCCGCTGTTCCGGGGCCTCACCCGCGACGACGAGGCCCGCGTCATCGAGGAGATCGTCGCCGCGGTCACCGAGCTCGCCCGCCTGCGCTACGGCGCGATCATCACCTGGGAGCGCGACGCGAACCTCGACGAGTTCGTGATGGGCGCGGGCACGCCGATCGACGCGCAGGTCACCCGCGAGCTCCTCGTCACCACGTTCGTCCCCGTGGCCGAGAACAAGCTGCACGACGGCGCGGTCATCGTCCGCAGCCTCCGCATCGCGCACGCCGGCGTGTTCTTCCCGATGCCCGAGAAGCTCGGCCTCGACAAGCAGTTCGGTTCCCGCCACCGCGCGGCCATCGGCATCACCGCCGACACCGACGCCATCGCCATCGTCGTGTCCGAGGAGCGCGGCACGATCATGTTCTGCTTCCAGGAGAACCACGTCGACAACGTCACGCCCGACCAGCTGCGCAACCTCCTCCGTCGCTACGAGCAGCCGAAGAAGAAGAAGCCGGCCAAGGCGTCGGTCGGGCCGGGCTCCTCGCGTCGGTCGCTCCCGCCGCCGCCCTCGGTCGCCCCGGTCTCGGTCCCCCCCGTCGCGGTGTCTCCGGCGAAGACCTCGGGCGCCCACGCCCCGGTCTCGATCCCGACGCCGCCGCCAGGCTCGCTCCGTCCCAGCGTGCCTCCTGCCCAGCCACTGCCCCCCGAAGAGGGCCTCGACCAATGACCCGCGACGACGATCCGCCGGGCCTCGGTGCCCGCTTCCTCGGGCTCTTCTTCGACAACTGGACGCTGAAGCTCGCCGCGCTCCTCGTCTCGCTGTTCGCCTACGTGCTGCTCCACGCGGGTGGCGAGTCGCAGCGCACGCTCGAGGTCGACCTCCTGCGCGGAGTCGACCAGGACAGCTCGCAGGTCCTCCTCACGCCGTTGCCCTCGCGGATCCACGTCACCGTCCAGGGACCGCGCGCGCTGCTCGACGACCTCCCCAACCCCATCGACGCGATCAGCCTCGATCTGAGCGCCCATCCCAGCGTGCTCCGCCTCTCGGATCACCCCCTCAAGCTGCCGCCGGGCGTGCGTCGGCTCGCGCTCAGCCCGAGCGCCCTGAGCCTTCGCTGGGACACCAAGGTGCAGCGCCGCCTCAAGGTGGAGCTCGTGGCCGGCACCCCCGCCGAGGGTCTGACCATCAAGGCCGGGAGCGTCGCCATCGCGCCGCCCACCGCGCTGCTCAACGGGCCGAAGACCCGCGTCGACGCGGTGCAGCGCCTGCTCACCGCGACCCTCGAGCTCAAGGACCGCAAGGCCGGCTTCCACACCCAGACCCTCTTCCTCGACAAGACGCCGGAAGGCCTCGCCGACGGGAGCGTCACGCTGGATCCCGAGCAGGTCGAGGTCCGCTTCGAGCTCGCGGCCGAGACCAAGACACGCTCGTTCACCAACCTCCCGGTCCTGCTCCTCAAGGGCAAGGGGACCCTGCGGCCCGCCACCGTGTCTGTCGTCGTCACGTGTCCCCCCAAGCGCGCCGACGAGCTCAAGGGAGACGCCGTGGTCCCCAAGATCGATCTCGAGGCCCTCGGGGTCGACTTCGCCAAGAAGGGCGCCGAGGAGGCCGAAATCAAGGTCGAGGTGCCAGGGTGCTCCGAGGTGATCGTCTCTCCCACCAAGGTCGCCGTCACGCGGTGAGCGGTTCGACCACCTGTCCAAGGATTTGCGAGCCGGCGCGAAGTTTTCTTAATGATCGAGCGCAGAAGGCCGTAAGAGTCCTTGGTCATGGGCTCGCGCGTCGACACCCCTACCGCTCCACATCAGGCACTCCCGTGTCCGGTGGAGGAGAAGGCGCCCGCGTCCACGCGTCGAGCGCGCCGGCGGCGCATCCTGCTCATCGACGACGAGGCGATGATCCGCGCCGCGCTCCGCCGCAGCCTCGGGCGCACCCACGACGTGACCGACACCCACGACGCCCGCGAGGCGCTCGCCTGGATCGCCGACGGCGCCGAGTTCGACGCCATCCTCTGCGACTTCATGATGCCGGTGATGAACGGCGATGCCTTCCACGACGCGCTCTCGGAGGTGTGCCCCCCGATGGTGTCGCGGCTCGCGTTCCTGACCGCGGCGCACAGCGACCACGCCGACCAGTTCTTCGCGCGGACCCGGCGCCCCCGCCTCGACAAGCCGTTCGAGCCAGAAGAGCTCGCCGAGCTGCTCACACAGCTGTTTCCCTGACTCCCCGACCCATCTCCCCTCGCTCGGGCCGCTGAACGTCCGTCCGGCGGCGACCTTGCGTGGCCGGACTCTTGCGTCTGTCCGGCCCTCCCCCCCCAGGGATGGGGTAGAGTGTACGGCTCATGACCGATGTGAGGGCCACCGAGTGGAAAGCCGGCGACGTCGTCGACGGCAAGTACCTGCTCGTGCGCCCCATCGCCAAGGGCGGCATGGGCTCGGTCTGGGAGGCGCAGAACCGGCGCACCGAGCGCCGGGTCGCCATCAAGTTCATGCTGCCCGAGCTGATCGACGCCCCCGCCACCGTGGAGCGCTTCTTCCGCGAGGCCAAGGCGAGCGCCCGCATCGACCACCCTTGCATCGTCGACGTGCTCGATCTCGGCACGTTGCCCACCCCGAGCGGAGAGAACGGGGCGCCCTACCTCGTCCTCGAATACCTCGAGGGTCGCTCGCTCGAGCAGCTCGTCGAGGCGGCGCCGCTCGCCCCGATCCAGGCCGCGGCGCTCATGCTCGAGGTGGTGCGCGCGCTCGTCGCCGCCCACGCCGCCGGCATCATCCACCGCGATCTCAAGCCGGGGAACGTCTTCATCGCGAAGAAGGGCGAGGCGATCGTCCCCAAGATCCTCGACTTCGGCATCAGCAAGATCACGAGCGCCATCGGCGACATGCGGGTCACCCGCACCGGCGCCGTGCTCGGCAGCCCGGCGTACATGAGCCCCGAGCAGGCCCGTGGCCGCACCGACATCGACGGTCGCGCCGACGTCTGGGCCATCGGCGTCATCCTCTACGAGGCGGTGAGCAACAAGCTCCCGTTCACCGGCGAGAACTACAACCAGGTGATGATGGCGATCACCCTCGACGAGCCGACCCCGCTCGCCACGGTTGCCCCCTCGGTCGACGACGAGTTCCTGGCGATCGTCGGGGCCTGCCTGCACAAGGATCGCGAGCTGCGCCCCTCCAGCATGGAGAAGCTCGCGACGATGCTCGACCGCTACGTCGCCCCCCGCGCGGCGTTCGGCATCCCTCCGGTCGACATCGGCGAGCACCCCTCCGACAAGCGCCTCTCCACCTATCGCATCGGCACCTATGCCGTGCCGCGCGCGGCCCCGGCCAGCACCGCGTCCCACCCGCCGCGCTCGGCGCAGGTCATCACCACGGTCCCGAAGGACGTGCAGGTCACCGTCGGCGCCGTGACCATGGTCGAGCCGGCCCGCACGCGCTCCCGGGCGTTGCCGGTCGTCGTCGGTGTCGCGCTGCTCGCCAGCGCCGCCGGTGTCGGGTTCGTGGTCACGCGCCCGAAGCCTCCCGCCAAGATTGCGAATCCCCCGGCGGTCGCCGCCGTGTCGTCGAGCGCGACCACCCTGGCTGCCAGCACCAGCGCCAGCGCGACGCCCTCCACCCTCGCGAGCGTCAGCGCCTCGGTGAGCGCGTCGGTGAAGCCCGCGACCACCACGTCCTCGGCCGTCGCGCCTGTCGCGAGCAAGGCCCTGCCTCTCGCCGTGCCCCCCGCCTCGGCGTCCGCGTCTGCGTCCGCGGCTCCGAAGCCCTCGGCCACCTACGTGAAGCCCAAGCCCAAGGCCAGCGAAGACGGCCCCGCCAACGTGGGTCCCGGCCCTGGTTTCTGACGCCTAGCGGAACAGCAGCGCGAGCGGCGCCTTCGCGAGATACGCGCCCACCGCGGCGCCGAGGAGGAGACCCACGATCGCGATCGGGATCGACACCCGCGCCGGCGGCGCTGGACGCGCGCGCCACGCCGCCGGGTTCTTCCGCACGAGCCGCTTGCCGAGCACCAGCGCGATCTCGCTCGTCGCAGGTACGCCGAGCAGGCCTGCGACGCAGCGGATGGCCATCTCGTTGGCGGCGGTCGCATTCTCCGCGGGTCCGACCTCGCGCTCCGCCACGGCGTAGACCAGCCCGAGCGTGGGCGGCAGGAAGCCAGCCTTGTCCCTGGGGCCGAGCACGCCGAGGATGTCACTCCACGCACCACGGGCGAGCAGCGGCTCGAGCGCGGAGAGGCGCGGATCGTGGGTCTCCTCAGGCTTCGCGTCCCGCGGCGACGGCGGGGCTTCGGGCTCCTTCCCGCGCGTGCTGTCGGGCGGTTCGTCGGCCTTCCGTCCCATCCCCACGAGGCGACCGATCTCGACGCGGTCGATCCGCTCCTCTCGCGGGGGACGCGGCTCTCCGCGGGCGGGCGGCGCCTCGCTCGGCTCGGCCCGTGGATCTCGGCGGCGAGGGCGATCGTCTCCCACCTGGCCATGGTGGGGCAGCGCGGTCAGTCGGGACAACTTGCCCGCGGCGCAGGACAAAAAAAGACGAAGGGCCCCGCGTAGGGCCCTTCGTGACGCGAACGCTTTCAGTTCGCTTCTTCGAACTCGGCGTCGATCACGCCGCCGTCCTTCTTGCCCTTCGCACCGCCCTCGGGGGCGCCGCCACCGGCCGCGCCGCCGGGAGGGGGAGCGCCGTCGCCGCCCGCCGCCTTGTACGCGGCCTCGGCGATGCGGTGCGACTCCTTCTCGAGCTTCTCCGTGGCGACCTTGATCGCCTCGTCGTCCTGCTTCTCGACCGCGGAGCGCGCCTCCTTGAGGAGCTCCTCGAGCTTCTTCACGTCGTCGGCCGGCAGCTTGTCCTTGGTGTCCGCGAGGCTCTTCTCCATCTGGTAGACCATGGAGTCGAGCTTGTTGCGGCGGTCGACGATCTCGCGACGGGCCTTGTCCTCGGCCTCGTGCTCGGCCGCGTCCTTGACCATGTTCTGGATCTCGTCTTCCTTGAGGCCGCTCGCGCCCTCGATGCGGCGCTGCACGTCCTTGCCGCTCGCGAGGTCCTTCGCGCTCACGTTGAGGATGCCGTTGGCGTCGATGTCGAACGTGACCTCGACCTTGGGCACGCCGCGCGGCGCGGCCATGAGCCCCTCGAGGTGGAACTTGCCGAGCGTGCGGTTGTAGCGGGCCTCGGCGCGCTCGCCCTGGAGGACGTGCACCTCGACGCTCGGCTGGTTGTCGCTCGCCGTGCTGAAGATCTCCTTCTTCTGCGTGGGGATGGTGGTGTTGCGGGGGATCATCACCGTCATCACGCCGCCGAGGGTCTCGACGCCGAGGGAGAGCGGCGTGACGTCGAGGAGGACGAGGTCCTTCACGTCGCCGGAGAGCACGCCCGCCTGGACGGCCGCGCCGATGGCCACGACCTCGTCCGGGTTCACGCCCCGGTGCGGCTCCTTGCCGAAGAACTTCTTCACCGTCTCCTGCACGAGCGGGATGCGGGTGGAGCCGCCGACGAGCACGACCTCCTGGATGTCCTTCGGGGTCTTCTTGGCGTCGGCGAGGGCCTTGCGGACCGGCTCCATCGAGCGCTCCACGAGGTCGCCGATCATCTGCTCGAGCTTCGAGCGCGAGAGCGACACGTTCATGTGCTTGGGGCCGCTCGCGTCGGCGGTGAGGAACGGCAGGTTGATCGAGGTGCTCGTGGTGCTGGAGAGCTCGATCTTGGCCTTCTCGGCGGCCTCCTTGAGGCGCTGGATGACCATCTTGTCCTTGGAGACGTCGAGGCCGGTGTCCTTCTTGAACTCGGCGACCAGCCACTCCATGATCCGCTCGTCGACGTTGTCGCCGCCCAGGTGCGTGTCGCCGTTGGTGCTGATGACCTGCACGACGTTGTCGCCGACCTCGAGGATCGAGATGTCGAACGTGCCGCCGCCGAAGTCGTAGACGGCAATGATCTCGTCCTTCTTCTTGTCGAGGCCGTAGGCGAGCGCCGCCGCGGTGGGCTCGTTGACGATGCGCTTGACGTCGAGGCCGGCGATGCGGCCCGCGTCCTTGGTGGCCTGGCGCTGGGCGTCGTTGAAGTACGCGGGGACGGTGATGACCGCCTCGGTGATCTTCTCGCCGAGCTTGTCCTCGGCCGCCTTCTTCAGCTTCATGAGGACGCGCGCCGAGACCTCGGGCACCGCCCACTTCTTGCCGCGGATGTCGACCTGCGCGTCGCCGTTGGGGCCGCGCACGACCTTGTAGGGCACGCGGGGCGCCTCTTCGGAGCACTCCTCGAACCGACGGCCGATGAAGCGCTTGGAGGAGTAGACGGTGTTCTCGGGGTTGGTGACGGACTGGCGCTTGGCGATCTGCCCGACGAGCACCTCGCCCTTCTCGTCCCACGCGACCACCGACGGGGTCAGGCGGGAACCTTCCTCGTTCTCGAGGACGCGCGGTTCCTTGCCGTCCATGACAGCGACGACCGAGTTCGTGGTTCCGAGATCGATTCCGATGATCTTGCCCATGGCCCTAGAGTCCTCCACCAATCGCCCACCGCTGGGGAGGGCGCCGTTAGCATCGGGAGCGTCCCGGCGTCGAGCCCCGAATGCGGCTCGACGGGGGGACCCCTCAATTTCTGGGCCAAACCTAAGCACGTACTCTCCGTGGTCAACGGCGACCCAGGAATGTCCGGCGGGGGGAGCGAAACCCTGGCTTTGTGGACCGTCCCCGTCCGGTCCTCCGCTTCGAACTTGGCCTGCTGTCCGGCCGTGCAGTAGCCCGCCGGCATGCCCGAGACCGTGGAGACCCCGTCCGACGAGGCCACCCCCCTTCCGACCGTGGAGGCCGTATCGGCCCCCCGCCGAGGCCAGGGAATGCGCCAGGTTCTCTCCCGCGTTGGGCGAGCCGTGGCCAGTGGTGCGGTGTTCGCCGCCAAGAAGAGCGGAGCCTTCGTGCGCGCCCGCCCCCGCACCGCCTCGCTCATGGTCGGCGTCGGCCTCGCGGCGATCGTCGCGCCCGTCGCCCTGCGCTCGCGGGGCGCCGCGGCCGCTCCCCCGCCGGGCCCGGCCCCGTCGGTGGTGGCCGAGGCCAAGCCCTCGCTCCCGCTCCCCAAGCCGTACCAGCCCGTCTCCGGCCTGACCGGCGTCGATCTGAAGGCGATGGCGCTCGACGACACGGGCGGCGTCGCCCCGGCCGGGGTGGGGCGCGTGGCCAAGCTCACCGTCGATCCGAAGCTGCAGCTCGCGGTCTCGAAGCTGCTCGCGAAGCACAAGCTGCCCCAGGTGGCCGCGGTGATGATCGAGCCGTCGACCGGGAAGATCCTCGCTTACTCCTCCAAGGAGACCGGCCAGCCCGGTCCGCACAAGGACCTCAACGTCGAGGCGTTCGCGCCTTCGGCGAGCGTGTTCAAGGTGGTCACCGGCTCGGCCCTCGTGCAGGTCGCCGGCGTGAGCCCTGATTTCAAGAGCTGCTACAACGGCGGCGAGCAGAAGATCACGCCGCTCGATCTCAAGGACGACCCCAAGCAGGACAAGTGGTGCGCGACCCTCGCGCAGGCCATGGGTCGCTCGATCAACACGATCTTCGCGCGCCTCGCGAGCAAGAAGCTCACGCCGCCCGATCTCAACACCATCGCGAGCCAGCTGGGCTACGGCGCGCCCATCCCGTTCGACGTGCCGCTCGCGGTCTCCAAGATCGACCTGCCGACCGACACGCTCGGCTTCGCGCGCACCGCCGCGGGGTTCTGGAACACCACGCTCTCGCCGGTGCACGGCGCGCTCCTCGCGGCGACCATCGCCAACGGCGGCGTCACCATGCGGCCGTGGATCGTCAGCGAGGTCCGCGAGGGCACCACCGTCGCGTACAAGGCGCCGGGGCCGAGCGTCTTCAAGAAGGCGCTCGATCCCGCCACCGCTGCCGCCGTCGAGAAGATGATGGCCGAGACCGTCTCGCAGGGCACGAGCTTCAAGGCGTTCCACGACGCCAAGGGCAAGGCGTTCCTCCCCGGCATCGAGGTCGCGGGCAAGACCGGCACGCTCAACCAGCCCCAGCCACTCAAGCTGTTCACCTGGTTCGTAGGCTACGCGCCGATCAAGAACCCCAAGGTCGCCATCGCGGTCCTCGTGGTGAACGATCCGGTGTGGAAGGTGAAGGCCAACGTGGTCGCGCGCGAGGCGTTGCAGGCGTACTTCGCGCAGCAGGGCGCGGCCAACGTGCAGTCGCCGTCGTACGACTGACTCCTACGACTGCGCCCGAGGACGACTGGCTCAGAGCTTCTCGGCGGCGCGCTTGGCGCACGCGCTGTCGCCGAGCGCGACGCACGCCGCCTTGAGGTAGCGGGCCTCGCCCTGCGAGATCGCGCCCGAGTTCAGGCGCGGGTAGAGCATCGTCTTCACGCAGTCGTAGTCCTTGCTGCGCATCGCCGCGGCGTAGTCGCCCTTCCAGCTCGGGCAGTTGCCCACCACCCCGGCCGCAGCCGTCGTGGTCGCGCTGGCCGTGGGCTTGGTGGTCGTGGTCGAAGCCGTGACCGTGGGCGGCGCGGTGACCGTGGGGGGCGCAGTGACGGTCGGCGCCGTGAAGGTGCCCGTGGGCTTGATCGTCGGCGCCGTCTTGCTCGTGGAGGGAGGCGGCGTGGGCGGCAGATCCGGCGGCAGATCCGGCGGCGGAGGCTCGACCGCCGCGTCGGGCTTGTCGTCGAGCGAGGCGAGCAGCTCCTTGGCCTGGGTCTTGTACTTGTCCTCGCACCCCGCCTCGGCGACCGACCCGAGCAGGCCGCGCTTCTTGTCGCCCGCGGCGGCCGCGGCGGCGGCGATGGTCTTGTTGCACCAGGTGTTCTCGACGTCCACGAACCGCGAGTCCTTGCGCAGCACCGAGTCCTTGGGGATGGACTGACAGAGCGCGTGGGCCGAGGCGATGTCGCTCTCCTTGAGCTTGCTCGCCTTGACGAGGATCTCGTCGTTCGCGCCGCTGCCCGAGGCCGAGGTGGGCGGGCCGTCGCTGCCGCCGGACTTGGCGACGACGATGCCGGCGATCGCCGCGCACACCACCGCGAGGCCCACGATCGCCCACGTGGTGCCGCCGCCCTTCTTGCGGCGACGCTCGAGGTCGCGCGCGGCCTCTGCGGCGCTGGCGTCGAGGACGAAGGTCTGTCCCGCGGGCACGTACTTGAGGATCAGATCGCCGAGCTCGATGGTGTCGCCCGGCGCGAGGAGCGCCTTCTTCACCTCCTGGCCGTTGACCCGGATGCCGTTGGCGCTGCCGCTGTCGAGCACCTCGAACTGCCCGCCGTCGAGCGCGTCGATCGCGCAGTGATGACGCGAGACCGAGGTGTGGTTGAGGCGCACGTCGACGTCTTCGCCGCGGCCCACCGTCATGTGCGGCTTCTCGAGCGGGAACGGGCGCCCGGCCTCGTCACCGATCAGCACGACGAGCCGGTGCGGGAGGTCGTCTTTCGGCGGGGCCGCCGGCGCCGCGGGTCGGCTCGAGATGGCGACGGGCGGGCTCGAACGTGGCGCCGCGATGGCCGCGGGGATCGCGCGGGCCTCGTCGTCGTGGGCCTCGATGCGGTAGTCGCCGATGAGGATCAGGTCGCCGGTGACGAGCTTCTGCCCCTCGGAGAGCCGGTGTCCGTTGACGAACACGCCGTTGTAGCTGCCGAGATCCTCGATGGTCCACACGCCGTCGGTCTTGCGGACCTTGGCGTGGTCGCGGGAGATGTTCCGCTCGGTGAGCCGGATGGTGTGCCCCTCGCGTCGCCCGATCGTGTACTCGTCACGCACGAGCGGAACGACGGTCTTCTGACCCTCGTCGTCCTCGATCGTGAGCTTCCACATGGCCATGGTCAGCCCTGCAGCCTCGAGCCGTGCAGCCCCCACTCAACGACGACGGCGTGGCGTGTTCCGGTGGGCATGTCGGGGGCGAGGATACTCTTCGGTCGTCGCGCGGCGGTAGTTCGCAGCATCGGAGTGCGGAAACAGCAGGTTAGACCCGAGGTGGCCTGCGGCCAAAGCGATTTCGGACCTGCGCGCCCGCACAGCAGCGGACCCGCAGGGCCGAGCCGCTCGTCGCCACATTCGCTTCCAGACTCACGCTCGCACCGCGGGCCCGGTATGGTCGCCGAAATGATGTTTGTCCTCGCCTCCGACGGCTGGACGCCCGTCACGGCCTATGCCGCGCTCCGGCGCGCCTCCGTGGGCCCCTCCTTCCTGCTGGAATCGGCGCCGACGGGGGGAGAGCGCTGGGGGCGCTACTCGATCCTCGGCGTGTGGCCGCGCCGCGTGCTCACCATCGATCTCGCCGAGGACGGCCAGACGCTCGCGATCGACGACACCGGCGCCCGTACCACGGCTCCGCTCGGCGAGGTCCTCGGGGTGCTGCGGCGGTTCTCCGAGGCTGGCCAGGGGTCACATCCCGAGCCCCGTCTGCCCCGCGTCGCGGACGGTGCGGTCGGCTACCTCTCCTACGACGTCGTCCACGCGCTCGAGCCGGTCGGACCCCTCCGTGGGCCGCGCCGCCTGGCCCACTTCCTCGACCAGGCGACGGTCGTCATCTTCGACGCGCTGAAGCAGACCTTGATCGTACGCGGCGCCGACGCCGATCGCGCGCTCGCGGTGCTGTCGGCCGAGGGCCCGCGCCTGCGGCCGCTGCGGTTCCCAGACGGGAGCCTCCGGCCGGCACGGGTCACCGCGAGCGCCGACGACGCCACCTACGCCGCGCGGGTCGAGCGCGCGAAGCGGTACATCGAGGCGGGCGACATCTTCCAGGTCGTCCTGGCGCGGACGTTCGAGGTCCCCCGAAACCAGGCGGTCGACCCGTTCGACGCCTACCGCGCCCTGCGCGTGCAGAACCCATCGCCGTATCTGTATTACCTGGATCTGCGGGGCGAGCCCGCGCCGGGCGCGCCCCTCGCCATCTGCGGCGCGTCGCCCGAGACGCTGGTCCGGGTGGAGGACGGCGAGGTGGTCGTGCGACCGATCGCGGGCACGCGTCCGCGCGGGGCGACCGAGGCCGAGGATCAGGCGCTCGCGACCGAGCTGCTCGCCGACCCCAAGGAGCGCGCCGAACACGTGATGCTGGTCGACCTCGGTCGCAACGACGTGGGGCGCGTCTCCTCCGTGGGCACGGTGCGGGTGGTCTCGCAGATGGTCGTCGAGCGCTTCTCCCACGTGATGCACCTCACGAGCGAGGTCCACGGCACGCTGGCGCCGGGCAGGGACGCGTGGGACGTGCTCGCCGCCACCTTCCCGGCCGGCACGCTCTCCGGGGCCCCGAAGGTCCGCGCGATGCAGATCGTGCAGGAGCTCGAGGGTGGTCCGCGCGGGGTGTACGGCGGTGCCATCGGCTACGTCAGCCGGCACGGGACGGCCGACTTCGCCATCGCCATCCGCACGCTCGTCGCCTACCCCGACCGCTTCGAGGTGGGCGCCGGGGCCGGAATCGTCGAGGCGAGCGATCCGCTGCTCGAGGCCGCCGAGACACGCCACAAGGCTTCCGCTGCGCTCGCCGCGATCGCCGCCGCCGAGGCCCAGATCGCTTCGCGCGACTAACGGCTGGCGGGGGGCGCGACCCATCCGGTAGATTCGTCCGGCGGCCGTATCGCGGACGGCCAGCGCTCGTCGTGCCTCTCCTCTGGAAGCCTCAATCATCATGGACAGACAATCCAGCCACACGCGTGCGGCACCCCCTGGCGATTCGATGCTCGGGAAGGTCGTCGCTGGTCGCTATCGCCTCGAGGCTCGCCTCGGCGAAGGCGGCATGGGCATCGTGTACCGCGCGCGCCACGTGCTCATCGATCGCGTGGTGGCCCTCAAGCTGATCCGCCCGGATCTCCGCGGCGAGACCCACCTCCGCGCCTGGATGCTCCGCGAGGCGCGCGCCGCCAACCGCGTCGACCACGCGCACATCATCGACATCCACGACATCGGCGAGACCGAGGACGGCGAGCTCTACCTCGTCATGGAGTACCTCGTCGGCATCGCGCTCTCGGCCGAGGTCGGCAAGGGCGCGATGGGCATGACCCGCGCGGTCGACATCCTCGAGCAGATGTGCGCCGCGCTCGCCCGCGCCCACGACCTCGGCGTCGTGCACCGCGATCTCAAGAGCGACAACATCCTCTTGACCATCAAGGGCGGCCGCAAGGACTTCGTGAAGATCCTCGACTTCGGCCTCGCCGCGCTCGCGCGCGACCCGCGCCTCGCCCCCAAGGGCGCGATCTTCGGCACCCCCGAGTACATGTCGCCCGAGCAGGCGCGCGGCGAGGACGCGGGCCCGCAGAGCGACCTCTACGCCCTCGGCGTCCTCTACTTCGAGATGCTCACCGGCCAGCTGCCGTTCCGCTCGGGCGACCGCGACACGCTGCTCGAGATGCAGCGCACCGCGCCCCCGCCGCGCCCGCGGCAGCTCAAGCCCGAGGTCACCCCCGCGGCCGAGGCGATCTGCCTGCGCCTCCTCGAGAAGGACGTCCGCAAGCGCTACCAGGACGCCCACCACCTCCAGGAGGAGCTCAAGGCCCTGCAGCGGTCGCTGCCCTCCCAGCAGTGGGACGTGCAGTCGGGCGATGCGCAGCCGGCCGCGCCGCCGCCGCCGCCGCCCGCGCAGGGTGATGGCGTGCTCGAGTGGGCCAACCGCGCGTCGCTGTTCGCGCGCATGGTCGCCCGCGTGTACCCGGCGGGCAACGCGCCGCAGGAGATCCTGAGCGCGCTCGAGCAGTCGTGGATCCTCGCCGCGCGCGCGTCGCGCCTCGAGGGCGAGGTCGCGTCGCAGAACCGCAAGATCGAGGCGCTCGAGCGCCGCGGTCGCGCGCTCCGCGCCGAGATCGGCCGCAAGGTGGAGGAGCTCGCGCACGAGGAGTCGCGCGTGCTCCGCGAGGCGAGCGCCGACCACGAGGAGGCGGGCCGCGTGCGCGAGCAGGTGGCCGTCGCCGAGCGCGCCGAGCAGGTCGCCCGCCAGCAGGCGGAGGGCGCCGCGCAGACCGCGCAGGCCCGCGCGTTCTTCGAGCGCCTGGGCGGCGCCGCGGCCACCACCGAGCTGCGGCGCGAACGCCTCCGCGAGATCGAGACCCGCGCCGGACAGCGCGAGTCCGCGGCCCGCGATCTCCGCAAGCAGATCGAGGATCTGCGTGGCCAGCTCGGTCGCTACGCCGAGGCGCTCGAGGAGGATCTCGCGAGCGGTCGCGAGCGCATCGCCGCGCGCGCCCGGGAGGGCCTCGCGTTCGAGAAGGCCTACGGCGACGTGACCACCACCTTGATGGGGCACCTCAAGGGCAAGGCCGAGTGCCGCGATCTGTACCAGGAGCTCATCGAGTCGCAGCGCCAGCCGGCCGCGCCGCAGACCATCCGCGCCGACGTGCCCAACAAGGGATGACGCCGATGTGAGGGGCCCGGCTGGTCTCCCAGCCGGGGTGGCCTCTCGACGCGGCTCAGGCCGGGGGCAGGCGCGCGGTGAGGAACGAGCGCATCTTCACCAGCGTCTTGTCGTCGCGGGTGAAGGTGGGCGCCTGGTAGCTCTTGGCGAAGCTGTGCACGTCGGACACGAACTCCTTGCGGGTGTTCGCGTCGTCGACGATCTCGTCGACCGTGCGACCGCGCGCGGCGCCCTTGCCGAGCTGCTTCACGTAGGCGTGGAGGCGGCCCGCGTCGGCGCCGAGGAACGTGTCGATGGTGGCGACCTCGGCGGTCAGCCGCTCGAGCGCGCCCTTGAGATCGGCCGACTTGGCGCCCTCGAAGGCGAGCGCGTCGCGCGCGGCCACGCGCAACACGAACGCGTCGTCGAGGTAGCCGATGTCGTCGATGCCGTCGGGCACGAGGTCGAGCGACTTGAAGAGGTAGTTGAGACCGCCCGCGATGGCGCGGCGCGCCCCCGCCGGGGTGGACTCTGCACCGAGGAGGCCTGCGAGCGCGACGGCGTCGTCGGCGAGGCTGCGGAGCCAGGTGGGGAAGGCGTCGAGGAAGGCGGCGTTCTCGTCGGACATGGGGGGCCGAGCGTCGCGCCGTTCGAGGAGAGTTTCAACTGCTGAAACGTCCCGCCCAAAAAGCACCAAAGCCCCTCGGACCGTGGGTCGAGGGGCTCGGGTTGCCGGGACGGTTCAGGCCGAAGCGACGGCGGCGGTCGGGTAGACCGAGACCTTCTGCTTGTCCTTCGTCTTCCACTCGAACTTCACGACGCCGTCGCGGAGGGCGAACAGCGTGAAGTCCTTGCCCATGCCCACGCCCTTGCCGGGGTGGAACGTGGAGCCGACCTGACGGACGATGATGTTGCCCGCGACGACCGCCTGGCCGCCGTAGACCTTGACGCCACGCCGCTGCGAAGCGGAGTCGCGACCGTTGCGAGAAGAACCCTGACCCTTTTTGTGCGCCATGGAAGTGGACCTCTCAGCCGGTCACGCCGGTGATCTTGAGCTCGGTGTAGGGCTGCCGATGCCCCGCCTTGCGGCGGTAGTTCTTGCGGCGGCGGAACTTGTAGACGATCAGCTTCTTGCCGCGACCCTCGCTGACGATCTGGGCGCTGACCTTGGCGCCGGCCACGAACGGCGTGCCGACCTTGACGCTGTCGGCGCCGACGAGGAGGACCTTGTCGAACGTGATGGCGTCGCCGACGTTGCCGACGAGCTTCTCGACGCGGAGGACATCGCCCTGCGCGACCTTGTATTGCTTTCCGCCCGTCTGGATGACCGCAAACATGAAGGACCTCTTGGAGACACCGGAACCGCGGGCGTGCACTTCGGGAGAGAAGGTCACGAGACCGAGCACGGCGTGGGTGGTTGGGGGGGCGGAACCGTAGTCCACCCCTCGGGGTTGGTCAAGGGCCGCCGCAACCGGCCCTGGAATCAGCGACGGCGGCGGGTCAGGGCGAGGGCGAGCCCCACCGCGACGCCCACGATCCACGGCTGCGGCTTCGGTCCGGGCGCGGGCTCCATCGCGCAGCCGCTCTTGACGGTCGTCTCGGGGACGGCGGCCTCGCCCGTGTCCTCGGCCGCGCCCGTGTCCTCGATCGGTGCGCCGGTGTCCTCGATGGGCACCTCGGGCACGGGGACGCAGTAGCCGCCGATGCACGAGACGCCGGGGAGGCAGTCGCCCTTCACCTTGCAGGTCTTCGAGCAGACCTGCTTGCCCTCGTACGAGATGCACAGATCCGACTCGCAGTCGGCGGGGCCGGTGCAGGTCTCGCCGAGCGGCTTCTTGGGGGGCGGCGGCGGCGGTCCGGCGTCGGGGGGGGGCAACGAGAGCGACACCCACGGTGGGGTCGCGTAGCCGCCGTCCGCCGCAGCCTTGGCGCCGTACTTCTGCAGCCAGGCCCAGTGCGCGTCGGTGCGGGTGTAGATGCCGAAGTTGCAGCCCTCTTCGGTGGGCGTGTCGCCGTCGCCGCGGGACAGCGCTCCGAGCACGACCGCGCGGGGGTTGTCCCAGACCGGCCCGCCCGAGTCACCCCCACACACGCGCCCCGAGACGATGAAGTCCTGCTCGGTGACCTGCACGACCGTCGCCGGGTCGAGGAGCATGCGATAGCCGAGCGGCGTGCACCCGAGCTTCTCGGCCTTCTGGCAGCCGTAGCCCATCGCGGTGTAGGCGTGCTTCTTGGGCGGGACGTTGGAGGGCGCCTTGAAGACCGTCGGGAACCCCGCGCCCTTGTTGAGCTGCAGGAGCGCGAGATCGTAGCCGCAGAGGCGGCACGCCGGGTCGGTGGAGCCACCGGTGCAGACCGCGTCGTTGATGTAGCGGACCGCGGCCACCGACCAGCGCGGAGCGTTCTTGTAGTACTGCGCGGTGCTCACCTGGAACGAGCTCGGCGGGTAGTTGCTCAGCACCTTGTTGGTCGCGAGGCCGCCATCGGGGTTGCAGTCGAGCTTGCTCGGCGTCTTGCTCACGCAGTGACGCGCGGTCAGCACGAGGTTCGGCGCGATCAGCGCTCCCGAGCAGACGCCACCGCCCCCGATGTCGATGCCCACGACCCAGGTGTCCGTCGTGTCGGCGGTGCCGCCGATGATGGCCGCGGTCTGCCCCCGGACCTCGCCATCAGGATCCCCTGCGGGATGACATGCACCGAACGCGACGAGCCCGAGAAGCGGAAGGAACGCAGCGAAGCGCTGCCGAGAAGGGAGCATCGATCGACAGTCTACTGATTGGTGTCCTCCGCACCAGGAACCGTCGCGCAGTTGTGACGACGCTGGACGAATGCACGAAGGCGCTTCCCTGGACCTCTGTGTGCGGCACCCCTACGTCCCCCCTCATGACGAAGCAGATCCGGATCGCCTTCAGCCCCGACGCGGACGATTGGTTCATGTTCCATCCGCTGCTGACGGGCCGGATCGCGACGGAAGGTCTCCGCTTCGTCCACGAGCGCGTCGAGACCGAGTCCCTCAACGCGCGCGCCGAGGCCGACGACGCGCCGGACGTCTGCGCGGTCTCGATCGCCCACGTGCCCGCGATCGCGCATCGCTACCTGCTCTTGCCCCACGGCGGCTCGGTCGGTCGTGGGTACGGGCCGATCGTGGTCGCGAAGCGACCGATGACGCTCGCCGATCTCGCGGGTCGCAAGGTCGCGGTACCCGGCCTCCGCACCACCGCGCACCTCGTGCTGCGGCTCCTGCTCCACGAGGCCACCGGCCTCGCCTTCGAGCCAGTGGTGGTGCCCATCACCCCGTACGCGCGCGTGTTCGAGGCGCTCGCGGCCGGCGAGGTCGAGGCCGCGCTGCTCATCCACGAGGGGCGCCTCACGTGGTCGGACGATCCCACGCTCCACGCGGTCGTGGAGATCGGCGAGGCGTGGCACCGCCTCACGCAGCTGCCGCTGCCGCTCGGAGGCAACGTCATCCGTCGCGACCTCGGCGAGGCCACGATCCGCGCCGTGTCCGCGGCGTGCCGCGCGTCGGTCGAGTGGTCGCTCGCGCACCGCGACGAGGTGATGGACGCGCTCCTCTCGAGCGGCGCCCGCGACGAGGCACGCCTGTCACGGGAGCGCCTCGACCGTTACCTCGGCATGTACGCCAACGCGGACTCGGCCGGCTACGACGCGCCGAGCCTCACGGCGATCAAGGTGCTCTTCGACCGGGCGCAGCGCGCGGGCCTCCTCGGCGAAGCGGCCATCGAGCTCGCGCCCTGACGCAGGGTGGCAAGGGATCGCCCGCTCGGCCAGAAAGCCGACGCGACTTTGAAGCGAATCGGGGGTGGCTGCGTCCCACGCCCGCCGGGGAGTTTTCCCGGCCGCGCCATCCGCGGTAAGGGGCGCGTCGAAGGAGGCTCTCCGCATGGCTCTCAAGTCCTCGTCGATCGCCGCTGTGTTGTCGTCCCTCACGGTCGGGGTCGTCGCCTCCTGGGCTCC
>JAEUKC010000081.1:0-13139 GCA_016794445.1 Myxococcales bacterium | reverse complement strand
CCCGGTCGCCACCGGCAAGAAGATCAAGGCGGTCGGCGTCGGCGGCGGCGGCATCTTCATCGATCTGTCGCTGCGCGAGGGCTACAAGGCGCTCGAGAAGGAGACGCACGGCATCAAGCACATGCTGCTGTTCTCCGACGGCGCCGACGCAGAGGAGCGCACCGACGCGCCGAGTCTGGTGAAGGCCGCCGCCAAGAAGGGCATCACCACCAGCGTCATCGCGCTCGGCGACGGCTACGACGTGCCCGCGCTCGCCGACATGGCCAAGCTAGGCGGTGGCCGTTTCTATCTCATCACCGACGCGCGCAAGCTCCCCGCGGTGTTCGCGCAGGAGACCGTGCTGGCCGCGAAGTCGAGCGTGCACGAAGAGGAGTTCGTCCCGCGCGTGCGCTCCGCCTCGCCGACCCTCAAGGGCATCGACTGGAAGAAGGCGCCGAGCCTCCGCGGCTACGTCGTCACCCAGGTCAAGCCGCGCGCGCAGCTGCTCCTCGACGGCCCCGAGGGTGATCCCATCCTGGTCACCTGGCCCATCGGTCTCGGCCACACCGGCGCCTGGGCGAGCGACTACACCGACCAGTGGGGCGGGCCGTTCGTGCTGTGGCCGGGCGCGGCGCAGCTCATGACCCAGCTCGCGCGCGAGGTCGGGCGCAAGGCCGACGAGGCCCGCGTCAAGCTCGACGCGCAGGCCAAGGACGGCGTGCTGAACGTCACCGCCGAGCCCACCTCGCTGAGCGGTGCCGCCGGGCTCCTGCACCTCAAGGTGCACGTCGAGGGGCCCGACGGCCTGCCGCGTGACCTCGAGCTGCTCCCAGGACCGGGCGGCACCTACGCGACGCAGCTCCCCATCGGTACGCCCGGCGCCTACGTCGTGCGCGCGATCGACGTGGGGGACGACGGCAAGGGCAACCAGCCGGCCGGACTCGCGGCGACCGTGCTCTCACGCGCCGACGAGCTCCGACCCACCGGGAGCGACCGCCGCACCCTCGAGCGGATCGCGGAGGTCACCGGTGGCGTGGTCGACGCGCCCCTCGGCGGGGTGTTCACCCGGCGCACGGGCCTGCGCCCGACACCGCTCCCGCTCGCGCCGTTCCTGCTCCCCGCCGCGCTCGCCCTCATGCTGCTCGGCGTGGCCGCGCGCCGCCTCGGCCTGCCGCAGCGGCACCTCGCGCCGGCGCAGCCCAAGGTGGTGAAGACCAGCGCCCCCGTCGTGCAGGTGGCGCTGCCCAAGACCCAGAAGGCCACGGCCCCGCTCCAGGTGCAGCCGGCCACGGCCAAGGTCGAGCGCCCGCGCGCCGACCCCACCGCCGCCGCATCCGGGCTCGCGGCCGCGATGGCGCAGAAGCGCAAGGACGCCGCCGCGCAGAAGCCGGAGCGCCCGGCGGCGCCCGTCATCGTGCGCGAGCCCAAGAAGAAGCCCGAGGCCCAGGGGGAGGGCTCGCTCGCCGATCTCGCCAAGAAGAAGCGAGAGAAGAAGGGCGGATGAACTGGGCCCAGCGTCGCGTTCAGCGCATCCGCTACCTGTTCAAGATGGCGCTGGCGGAGGACACCACCCCGCACGAGTTCGCCCTCGCGGTCGCGCTCGGCGCGTTCGTCAGCGCGTCGCCCGTGCCGCCGGTGCTCGGTCTGCGGTCGTTCACGACGCTCGGCCTCGCGTGGGCCGCGCGGCTCAGCAAGCTCGTCGCGTTCCTCGCCTCTCACCTCGTGGTCATCCCGCTGTGGGGCCTCCTCGTGTTCTGGGAGATCCGCATCGGCTGTCGCATCTTGAGTCGACCCATGCCGCCCTGGGGCCCGACCCTCGACGAGCGCGTCTCGGTCGTGCGGAACGCGCTCCTCGCGTGCGTGCTCGGTGGCGTGCTGGTGGCGGGTGTGGTCGCCTTCGCCGCGTATCTGGTGGCCCGTCCGCTGGTGGCGGCCTACCAGCGGCGGCGCGCGCTCAGAAGCGAATCTCCATCGCCAGCGTCTTCTGCGGCTCCGGATCGAACGACACCGTAGTGCCCGGGCGCAGCTTGGCGAGGCCGTGCTGGATGGCCCGACCGAGGAACGCGCGCATCGCCGCCGACTCGGTCCAGGGGTGATCGTGGAGCACGAGCGTGCCCTCGGTCTCGGTGCTGAACCCCACGAGGCGGCCGGAGCTGAGCTCGTCGCGCCACAGCGGGCCCGCGTGCCGCAGCATCATCGAGAGGGTCGCCACCTCGAACAGCGCCGCGCGATCGCGGACGAATCCCTCTTCCATGATGGCCTCGGCGTGTCGGTGGAGCGTCTCGGGGTCGCGCCGCATGGGCCCTTCGAAGAGCGCCTCGACCAGCATCGTGACCCAGCCGCACGGCACCCACTCGGGGAGCTCGGTGGCGAGCAACTCGGGCGGCACGCCGAGGCCTTCGAGGCCGAAGCGTTGCGCCGCGAATCTCCGGTGCAGCACGAACTGGCGGCTCCGGATCTCTCCGTGGCGACGCACCGACGAGACGGGCGTGATCTCGCCGCTCGGGACCTCGCTGTTCGACGACGAAGCGGGAGACGGCGGGCGATCCGACGCGACGCTCATGGCGTACGTCGGCAGGCGCGCTCGACGTCCTCGACCGACTTCGGGATCGCGGCGGTGAGGTTCTCGTGGCCGTCCTCGGTGACGAGGATGTCGTCCTCGATGCGCACGCCGATGCCGCGCAGTGCCGCGGGCGCCTTCTCGGCGCCGATGCCGAAGTAGAGACCCGGCTCGATGGTGATCACCATGCCTGGCTCGAGGGGCCGGTGGCGTAGCTTGCCGTCGACCGAGCCGTCCTCCCTGGGGACGAAGTACGCGCCGACGTCGTGCACGTCCATCCCGAGCCAGTGCCCGGTCTTGTGCATGTAGAACGGCTTGTAGGCCTCCTTCGCGATCGCCTCCTCGAGGTCGCCCTCGATCACGCCGAGCCGGAGCAGCGCCGCGGTGAGCACCCGCACGGCCTTCTCGTGCAGGTCACCCTGGGTGACGCCGGGCTTGACCGCCTCGATGCACGCGAGCTGCGCCTCGAGCACCGCCTCGTAGACCGCGCGCTGCGGGTCGGTGAACCGGCCGTTGGCCGGGAACGTGCGCGTGACGTCGGAGGCGTAGTACCCGAACTCGCAACCCGCATCGATGAGGACGAGGTCGCCGTCCTCGATCTGGCGGTCGTTGCGCCGGTAGTGGAGGACGGTCGCGTTGGCGCCGCTGCCCACGATGGAGCCGTAGGCGGGCCGTTCGGAGCCGTGCCGGCGGAAGGTCTCGAGGATCACCGCCTCGAGCTCGAACTCGTACCGGCCGGGCATGGCGATGGCCATCGCCTTCTCGTGGGCCTCGGCGGTGATCGCGCAGGCGCGGCGCATGGCCTCGAGCTCGGGCGGGGTCTTGCGGAGGCGGTGCTCGTAGAGCACCTCGACCGGGTCGACGATGCGGGTCGGCGCGGACAGACCCGTGCGCCCGGCGGTGCGACGCGCGTGGTGGATCGCCGCGAACAGCCGCTCGTCGAACGCGCCACCGAACCGGTAGACGACCGCGTCGTGCCCCGCGAGCAGCTCGGGCAGACGCTTGGTCAGCTCCGCGTAGGGGTAGGCGTGGTCGGCGCCGTACTTGCCGGTGGCGCCCTCGATCCCGGCGCGGTAGCCGTCCCAGACCTCGCGCTCGGGGTCGCGCGGGCGGACGAACATCGTGAACACCGACTTCTCCGGCTCCTTGCCCTCCTCGCGGACGTGACCGTTGGGCGAGAGCACGACGACGGTGTCCGGCTCGTCGAAGCCGGTGAGATAGAAGACGTCGGAGTCCTGCCGGAACTCGTGCTCGACGTCGTTGTTGCGGAGGGCGTTCGGGGTCGCGACGAAGACGGCGGCGGTGCGCCTGCCGACGGACTCCAGCAGGCGCGCGCGGCGCTCGGCGAAGGGACTCACGGAGGAGAATCTGGACTGGCGGTCTTGCGGCAGCAAGCCTGTGTGCCAGAAGCACGCGAGAACCCTGGTTCACGGCTGGGCCTCTCCTTCCTGCCCGCGATCGTGCAAGAATGCTGTGGCCCGGTTCTTGTTAGGGGGTTCGTCGTCATGCGCAGCACCACCTTCGCACTCCTTGCCTGCACCTCCTTCTCTCTGTTCGGGACCACGGCCGCGCTCGCCGCGCGCGAGGGAGAGGCGCCGACCACGGCCCAGACGCCGGCCGGCGGCACGACGGTGGTGCAGACCACGCCTGGCTCGGGCGGGGTCACGGTGGTCGCGCCCACGGCCGGCGGCGGCACGGTCACGGCCACGGGGTGCTCGACCGTGGTGGTGCAGGGCAACCCCACGCTGGTCGGCCCGAACGGCGGACCGTGCCCCACCTACGCGCCCTACCAGCCGTACTCCGCGCAGCCGGTCTACGCGCCGGTGCCGCGCTACGCGCCCGATCCCGACCGCAAGGCGGCGCTGCTCGCCTCGACGATCTTCTTCGGCGTCGGAACCGGTGTGGCAGGCGTCGTCTATCTGATCCAGCACTCCAACGACGGACCGTACCAGCCTGGCTACACCGACACCTCGGGTGTCTATCACTCCGGCGGCTACGCGCCGGCCGACCCCGCGCGCGCCCGCGCCTCGCTCATGACCTACGGCGCGATCCTCACCCTCACGCCGAGCATCCCGCGCTTCGTCGTCGGCGACACCACCAAGGGCCTCATCTTCACCGGCCTGCGCGTCGCGTCGTTCGCCACCGCGGCGCTCGTCGACTGGGGCGACAAGGACGACACCAAGTGGCAGGGCCCGTTCCTGCTCGGGTTCGCCGCGCCGCTCACCCTCGGCATCATCGACCTCGCGACCACGCCGCACCGCGAGGACCTGATCGAGAAGGAGAAGGAGGGCGTCACCGGCGTCGGCGTCGCGCCGCTCGCCTCGCGCGAGGGCAAGACCCAGGGCGCGTTCGTGAGCCTCCAGGGCAAGTTCTAGGGTGGCGCGGGCCCGGGCCGCCCCGAGCGAGACGGCGCAGGAGCAGTTCCTCGCCACGTTCTCCGCAGCGGTGCAGCACGCGCGGCGCGTGCGTGGTCACACCCAGGTGGCGCTCGCGGCCCTCGTCGGCATCGCGCCCAACACGCTCGCGCGCATCGAGCGCGGCGAGCTGTGTCCGTCGGTGTTCATCGCGCAGCGCCTCGCCGCCGCGCTCGCCGTGCCGCTCGAGTCGCTCACGAGCCCGCCGCGCGTCGCGCCGCCGCTGACCCGCACCAAGCTCTCGGACACCAAGCTGGCCCGCACCAAGCTCACCGCGCGCTAGGTCGCGCCCATGCCCTCTATCGCGCCGCGGATCACGCCCGCGAGCGACACCGGATCGCCGGGCTCGAGGGGCCGATCCTCGAACGCCTCGGCCACGCTCCGCGCGTCGACGAGCGCGACCTCGAGCTCCTCGACCAGCTCGCCGAGCGCTGGGCTCGGGCGATCGAGTGACACGAGGCCCACCGCGCCCGCGAGCACGATGGGGAAGGTGGGCACGAGCTCGGGGCGATCGACCAGGGTCACCAGCTCGAGCGTGACGCCTTCGCCGAGCTGCAGGACCACGGTCGACTCCATGACGCGATCGCTCGTGGTCTCGGACCCGGCGTCGGCGCCCGGGGCCGCCTCGGCGATCCGGGCCGCCGCCTTGCGCGCGCGCGCGATGGTGGTGGGCTTGCCGACCAGGACGAGCCGCGCGTGGCCGCGATACCCGCGCGGCCGCAGCCGGCGCAGGAGCCCGCGCAGCACGACGAGGCCCTCGGGCCCGCCGAGCGAAGGGCGCAGCTCGCCGAGGGGCAGCCGCACGAGCGCGCCGGCCTTGTCGATCTGGCCGAGCACGCGGAGGATCTCGAGATCGGTGCGCGGGTCGTCGTCGAGGAGCTCGTCGAGCAGGCGCGGGCTCGCGAGGAGTCGCGCGGTGTCCTTGAGGCCCGACGAGCTGGCGGTGGGGTCGGCGTCGAACGCGCGCGTGTCGACCACCTGCAGCGCGACCTGCGCCCCCTTGAAGCCCAGCGCCTCGCGGAGGCGGCGCACCTCGTCGACCTGGCGCGTGCCCTCCATGAGGATGGTGGACATCGGCTCGACGATGCGGCGCAGCGTGGGGGAGGCGTCGGGCGCGAAGTGGAACGCACCGTCGCGCTCGCCGAGCAGGCGGATCACCGCCTTGAGGCCCTCGGTGCGGCGGAACATCGCGTCGACGACCTCGCCGTCGTGCAGGCGTAGCTCGCCGCCCCCGGTGCCGGTGGTGACGGTGAGGGTGCCCGTCTTCTTGCCCATCGAGAGGAGCTGCAGGAGATCGGGCAGCGGGATCTGCGCGAGATCTCCGCGCACCTCGCCAGCGCCAGCGACGGGCTTGTCCACGGGCGCGCTCGCCACGATCGCGCTCGTGACCGCGTCGACCACCGCCGCGACGCGCACCTCGTCGGCGGGATCGAGCGGCGGGATCGGGATCTCGGGCGTCCCCGGGAACGCACCCCGCAGCGCCGCGAGCTCCGCCGCGCCCCGCACGCTGGTCGCGTGGTCGGGGGCGACGATGACGAGGGGTCGCTGCTTCTGACCGCGTTCGAGGAGCGGCGCTGCCTCGGTCGCGTGCGCGGTCTCGAGCCCCCGCACGCGCATGCGTCCGGTCAAGGCGGCGAGCACCTCGACGTCGGGGTGGAGGACGAAGACCAGCATCCTTGTACCGGCCGGCAGCGTACACTACTCGGGAGGCGATGAACGGGCCCGATTCGTTGTTCGCCCAGCACTTCTTCCCGCTGTATCCGCCCGAGCAGCGCGCGGATCTGCGCGAGCTGGTCGGCGCGCGCTACACCGACGCGGTCGCCACGCCCGGGGTCGATCTCGTGCGCGAGCTCGACGGCATCGCCGCTGCGTTCGCCCACCTGGGGCCGCGCGCGCTCGGCAAGGACTCGCTCGTCCTCGACTTCACCGACGCCTCGGTTCACCACCTCGGGGCGGCGCTCACCAGGGAGGCGCGCGACGCCGCCATCGCCCGCGGCGAGCTCGCGCAGCTGGTCATCCACGGCGCGATCTACGTGGCGGCCACCGCGGTGCGCGCGCACGGCGGCGTCTATCGCCCGCGTCGCCCGCTGTGGGAGACCGTGGTCACCCTCGAGAGCCGCGCCGGCCGCGGCGACCTCGCGCCGTTCCACTGGTGGCTCAAGGCGCTGTCCGACGCGGAGATCGACAAGGGCGGTCTGACGACGCGCTGGGTGCAGCACGTGGAGCGCGCGCTGCTCGATCCGGGCTCGCTGCCGGTGTTCGTGGTGGGGCCGCGTCCGCTGCCCTCGCTGCCGGTCGTGCGTTGGGAGACCTTGCACAAGTACCTGCGCGCGCACCTCCCCGAGCTCGCCGATCTGGGGCCGGACTTCCCGAGCTCCGAGCAGCTCGACGAGATCGGGTTCCTGTCGCTCGACTTCCTCGTGCTCGCGGGGGGGCGCTACGTGCTCGTCCACGGCCGCGGGCGCGCGGGGCTCCACCTGTTCTGGCTCGACGCGCGCGGGTTCTCCCACGGCCGCTTCTTCCCCGCGGATCCGCCGGTGCCCCACGAGGTCGAGCTCGACGGTGACAAGCTCACCGTGCGCTTCACGGTGGACGGCGCCCGCCTCGAAGAAGAGATGCTGAGCACGGGCTGAGCTAGCGTTGGTCCATGACCAAGCTCGTCCTCGAGCACCCGATCGACTGCGACGTCGAGACGTTCTGGGCGCACTTCTTCGACCGCGACCTCAACGCCCGCCTGTTTCGCGAGCTCGGCTTCACCCACTACGAGACGGTCGAGCAGCGCGACGACGCGACGCACGTGCACCGCACGGTGCTCGCCGAGCCGCGGCCCAGCGTGCCCGCGCCGCTCGCGAGGCTCATGGGGTCGTCGTTCCGCTTCACGGAGACCGGCACGTTCGACAAGGCGAGCGGCGTGTGGCGCTTCCGCATGACGCCGAACACCCTCGCCGACAAGGTCCGCGTCGAGGGTCGGGTGCACGCGGTGGCGGCGGGTGAGCGGGTCACGCGTCACCTCGCGGTCGACATCGAGGCCAAGGTGTTCGCGGTCGGCGCAATGATCGAGCAGACCTTCGAGAAGCAGATCGCCGATGGGTGGACGCGGGGTGCCGAGATAGAGAACCGCTGGTTGCGCGACGCCCGCAAGGGATGACTGTCTGGAGGAGCAATGAACGAGCCCAGCCAGCCCACCACGGATCTCCCTGCCTGGGCGAACCAGCCGCTCGGCGCGAGCGGCAAGGTCGGCCTCGTCGTCCGGGTCATCCTCGCCGTCTTCTTCACGCCGATCTTCGTGTCGATGGCCGTCGGCCTGCGGCAGTTCCACGTGATCGTGGTGCTGGTCGTGGTGCTGCTCGTGATCGCCTTCCTCGGCTCCGGCACCAACCTGCTCGAGCGCTATCCGCTGCTCGACAAGGTCAAGCTCCTCGGCGGCACGCTGCGCATCACGGGCGACCTCGATGCGTTCTATCGCGAGCACCGACCGCGCTCGTTCCTGCTCTACGCGGTCTACCCGTTCTACGCGATCATCGGCTCGATCGCCTCCAAGGTGGTGCGGCGCGAGATCTGGCTGCACCTGCGGGTCCTGCTGATCGTGGGCCTCGTCCTCGTGCTCGAGGCGGCCACGAGCTACCTGACCATCTACCCGCCGTACCTCGGGCCCGACGTGGCCGCGAAGCTGCTCCTCGCGCAGCTCGTCGTGGTGCTCTTGATCGCCACGCTCTACCTGATGCCCATGCTGTCGACGACCTACGCCCTCGGGCTCTCGGGTCGTCGCAAGACGCTGCGCACGGTGGTCATCGTGTCACTGGTCCTGTCGGCCCTGATGGGGTTCGGCACCTACAAGAACACGTCGGAGCTGCTGCCCTGGCTCGAGCAGCAGCGGCTCGGCGCGCGCCTGCGCACCTCCGATTTCCGCCGCGACCTCGACGACCTCGTGGAGATGTTCCTCGACCACGCCGCGCAGAAGGACTGGCTCTCACCCAGGGCCGAGCCGCGCGTGGACGCCGAGGGCACCAAGCGCTTCCGTAGCCTCGTCCGCGGGATCGTCGTCGGCGTGGAGTTCCGCTCGTTCGACGTCATCTCGTTCAAGGGAGAAGACGGCACCTGGAGCGGCGTGCGCTCGTTCCTCGGCAACCGCGTCTACCTGCTCTATCTGCGCGACCCGAACGGCAAGCTCCTCCGCAAGTGGAGCCAGGTGCCGAAGGACGTCAAGAAGCTCTTCCGGCTCGGCGTGTCGCACCCGGAGCGACAGCGGGCCGAGACCATCAGCGGCGGCCTGCTGCACGACACGCCGACGCAGTGACCGCTCAGGTCGCGGTGGCGGTGAACCACGCGTCGGCGATGGCGGTCAGCGCCTCCTCCGAGATCGCGTCGCCCTCCGGTACGCCGTTGCCCGCGCCGAACGTGTAGACGATGCGACCGACGGGGACGCCGGCCACGAGCACCGTGAACTCGTCCTCGCCGAGCGGCTGGATCGAATAGGTCGTGCCCGCGAGGGTGACCTGGTTGTTGGGGACGTCGGCGACGGGGGTGGGGGTCGACATGGCGGCGCACCCTAATGGCGCCCGCGCGCCCGCGCAAACCCCGATCGGAGCGTCCCCGCCCCGCCCACCGTGGTCTGTGCTCTCCTTCGTCGGTGAGATCCAGGCAGGTCACCGCGTCGTCGTTGGGCCTCGTCGGCTGGGCGTTCGAGGGCCCCGTCCCGACCGAGAAGAAGTACGTGCTGCTCGCCGTGCCCCACACGAGCAACTGGGACGGGCTCCTGCTCGTGATGCTCACGCACAGCATCGGCGTGCGCACGCAGTGGATGGTGAAGGACTCGTGGGTGAAGGGCCCGCTCGGCCCTCTCGTGCGCGTGACCGGGGGCGTCGGCGTCGACCGCAGCCGCGCCACCAACATGGTCGACCAGATGATCGCGCAGTTCCGCGAACGCGAGGAGTTCGTGCTCGCGATTCCCCCCGAGGGCACCCGGGGGCGGGCGGAGCACTGGAAGTCCGGCTTCTACCGGATCGCGCTCGGCGCCGGGGTGCCGCTGGTCCCCGGCTACCTCGACTTCGCCCGCAAGCGCGCGGGGCTCGGTCCGGCGATCCACCTGACCGGCGACGTGAAGAAAGACATGGACCAGGTCCGCGCGTTCTACGAGAAGCAGGCCCCGACCGCCTTCGATCCGGCCAAGTTCGGCCCGATTCGCCTCCGCGAGGAGTGAACCACGGAGGTGGGTGTAGCCACCCCCATGGGTAGATGGACACCGATCTCCTCGACCTCCTCGAGGCCCTCGATGGCGTGGCCCAGCCGGTCCGCTATCATCCCGAGGGCGACGCTCTCTACCACTCCCTCCAGGTCTTCGAGCACGCGCGCTCCGAGACCGAAGACCGCGAGCTCTGGGCCGCGGCGCTCCTCCACGACGTGGGCAAATCCATCCCGGGGCCGGACCACGACCTCGTCGGCGCAGACCTCCTCGAGGGCCTCGTGACCGACCGCGTCGTGTTCCTCGTCCGTCATCACCTCGATCTGTTGCGCGACCCACGTCGCACGCGGCGGCGCCTCCACGGCAGCCCCGAGCTCCGCGATCTCGAGCGGCTCCGGCGCTGGGACGTGCGCGGACGGCAGGTCCACGCGCGGGTCGTCACCCCTCACGCGGCGCTCGCCGCCCTCACCGAACATGGAAGGAACCCCGGACTCTGAGCGGATCGAACACGAGGTGCGCCGCGCCGTCTCGACGGCGCTGACCGACAAGCAGCGGGAGGCCGTGGAGCTGTTCTTCTTCGAAGGCCTCTCCCAGTCGGAGATCGCACGCCGGCTCGGCGTCTCGCAGCAGGTGATCCAGAAGCGCCTGTTCGGTGCGCCGCGCCGTGGGACGGTGGTCGGCGGTGCGCTGGCCCGGCTGCGCGAGGTGCTCGCCCACCTCGGGCCGTCGTGAGCTGGGAGCGACAGGGCGGGCTCCGCGAGGCGATCGCGCAGCTGGCCGCGCAGATCATGTACGGGGAGGAGGTGAAGCAGTATTTCACCGCCAAGCGGCTCGCGGCCAAGCGCCTCCTCGGCCAGCAGGGCGCGCGCGGGCTGCGGTACCGGCCCATCGATCTGCCCTCGAACGGCGAGATCAAGGCGGCGCTCCTCGAGCTCGTGGAGGACATCGAGGGCGACGACCGCACGCGTCGTCTGTTCGCCATGCGCGTCGTGGCGCTCGAGGCCATGGAGGCGCTCGCACGATTCCTCCCCCGCCTCATCGGGTCGGTCGCGACCGGGCACGTGCGCAGCGGCAGCGACGTCGATCTGCACGTGTTCGCCGAGGATCATCGCGAGGTGACCGCGCACGTGCGTGCCCTCGGCTGGTTGCACGAGGTGCAACACGTCAGCATCGTGAAGCACGGCAAGCCGCAGGAGTTCGTGCACGTCCTCGTGCCCGACGTGTTCCCGATCGAGCTCACCGTCTACGCCCCGCGCGAGCTCGGTCACCGCCCGCGCAGCAGCACCGACGGCAAGCCCATCGAGCGCGTCTCCCCGCCCGCGCTCCGCGCCCGCATCGCCCACGACCACCCCGAGCTGTGGGCCCGCTACCTCGAGACCGGGGCGCTGCCCGACCTCGACGAGGACGAGCTAGGGTGAACCCATGGTGCGCCCGTTCGGCTCCGCTCCCTTCCCCGTCCCCGTCCTCGGCCTCGGCGCCGGACACCTCGGTGGCCCCGAGATCGACGACGCGGGCGTCGACGCGCTGATCGGCGCGGCGCTCGACGCGGGGGTCACGCTGATCGACGTCGCGCGCAGCTACGGGCAGGCCGAGGAGCGGCTCGGCCGCGCGCTCGCCGGGCGCCGCGATGCCTTCCTGATCGCGACCAAGGGCGGCTACGGAACGCCAGGAATCCCCGACTGGACGGGGCCGTGCCTCACCGCGGGCGTCGACGCGGCCCTCGGCCGACTGCGCACCGATCGCCTCGAGGTGTTCTTCCTCCACAGCTGTCCCCGCGAGACCCTCGAGCGCGGCGAGGTCATCGAGGCCCTCGCCGCCGCCGTTCGCGCTGGCAAGGTGCGGGTCATGGGCTACTCGGGGGAGGGAGAGGCGCTCGCGTGGGCGGTCGCCTCGGGTCGCTTCGGCGCGATCGAGACCAGCGTCAACGTGTGCGACCAGCGCGGCCTCGACGAGGTGATCCCGCACGCGACGCGCCAGGGGATCGGCGTCATCGCCAAGCGCCCCCTCGCCAACGCGCCGTGGCGCTTCGACCAGCGCCCGGTCGGCGACTACGCCGAGGTGTACTGGGAGCGGTGGCAGGCCATGGGGCTCGACCTCCAGGGTCACGCCCCCGACGAGCTCGCCGTCCGCTTCGCCGCGCACCAGCCCGGCGTGGGGGTCGCCATCGTCGGGACGCGGCGCGTCGACCACCTGCGACGCGCCGCGGAAGCCGTGGCGAGGGGGCCGCTCCCGACCGCTCTCGCCGCGGCGATTCGCGAGCAGTTTCGCGCCCACGATCAGGGGTGGGTCGGGCAGATCTAGCGACGCTCGGTCGGCCGTTCCTCGGAGAACTGGGCCTGCTTCGCGCACTCGTGGTGTCGTGAGGCATGCTCGGCCGGGTGACCCTGTTCTGCCTCTCCACGTGGGCAGCCTCGGTCGTGGCCGATCGCCCGGAGGAGACGTCCACCACGCCGGCCCCCCGCAGTTCCTTCGCCTACGCCAACGTCGATCCGCTCGACGACGATCTCGTCAAGCCGCCCGACGTGCGGCCCACGTGCGAGGCCGATCTGGCTGCGGCCGCCATCGCCTACCAGCCCGACAAGCTGACGCCGCTCGTGCAGCCGGACACCAAGATCGTGTGTGGCGCGCCGCAGGTGGTGGCCTACCGCGAGAGCCCCTCGAAGATCGCGTGGTCGCCGAGCGTGCTCACCACCTGCACGATGGCGCTCGCGATCGCCCGCTTCGAGACCATCGTGCAGGAGGAGGCGGTGCGCGCGTTCGACCGCCGGGTCGCGCACATCCACCACCTCGGCACGTTCGACTGCCGACCGATGCTCGCGTTCCCCGGGTGGGTGAGCGAGCACAGCTACGCGAACGCGATCGACGTCGCCGAGTTCGTCCTCGAGGACGGGACGTCGATCAAGATCTACGACCACTTCGCGCCGAAGCAGCCCGTCGCCACGACCAGGGAGGCCGCGTTCCTCCGGAAGGTCGCGCGGCGCGCCTACGACGAAGAGGTGTTCTC
>JAEUKC010000027.1:0-9715 GCA_016794445.1 Myxococcales bacterium | reverse complement strand
AGGATCGCCCGGCGATCGAGGACCCAGAAGTTGCCGCGGAGTGAGCCGAGGCCGAAGGCGAGCTGGAGGCCGAGCGCCGCCGCGAGCGGCACGAACCGCGCGCCCGAGCGCGGCGGGGGCGGCGGGTCCTTGCCGAGGCGCTCGAGCACCTGGGCCCGCAGGGCCTCGGGGAAGGGGATCTCGTTCACGACACGCCCTCCGGGGCGAGGCCGGCCGCGCGCAGGGCCTCGCGGATCGCCTCGTAGGCGCGGTGTGCGCGCAGCTTCACGGCGGTGGGGGTGGCGCCCAGGACCTCGGCCGCGTCGGCGATGCTCGTGCCCTCCTCGCGGATCAGCACGTAGGCCGTCCGCTGGCTCTCGGGGAGCCCAGCGAGGGTCTGGTCGATGAGGGTCATCACTTGGCGCGCTCGGGCCTGGGCTTCCGGGGAGGCCGCGATTGGCCCCTCCGTCTGGGTGTACGTCCGCACGTCGGCCTCGGTTTCGGCGACGCCTTCCGGCCGGCGTTTTCGGTAGCGGAGACGGTCGAGGTGGACCGACCGGGCGATCGCGAAGGCCCAGTAGAGCACCGCGGCGTTCGGCGTGTAGGTGCTCCGGGACCGGTGGAGCTTGAGGCAGGCCTCCTGGAACAGGTCGTCGGCCTCGCTCCTGCGCCGCGTCAAACGGAAGCAGAAGGCGTGGAGCCGGGGGGCGAGCAGCCGGTAGACCTCTTCGAACGCGCGATCCTCGCCGCGCGCATACCGCTCCATGGCGGTGTCGAGGGGGGAGCGGTCCATCCGGCCCCGAGTTCTATCATCTTGCGCGCAAAGGTTCGGCAAGGTCCAATCAGCGCCCCGATGACCCTAGCCGCCTCGCTCCGCCACGCCGCCGGGCTCTGCCGCTGCCGCGATCAGCACGTCGAACACTCTGCGGTCCATGCCCCGGGCCACGGCGCGCGGCCCTTCCCCCTCCCCGGCACCAAGCGCGTCTACGAGCGCGACCGCCCGTTCGCCATCGAGCACATCGCGCTCGACCTCGCGCTCGACGTGCCGAACAAGTCGATCGAGGGCACCGCGATCCTCCACCTGCGTCGGGTCGACGCGCGGGCCACGAGCGTGCGGCTCGACGCGGTCGGCTTCGAGCTGCGCGCGGTCACCCTGGGCGGGCGGCGCGCCGAGTACGCCTACGACGACGAGGTGCTGGTGGTCGAGGTCCCCAAGGACCAGCAGGTCTTCGAGATCAGCGTCGCCTATCACGCGACCCCCAAGCGCGGCCTGTACTTCCTCGCGCCCGACGACCACGTGCAGGACCGCCCCCGCCAGGTTTGGTCGCAGTGCCAGGACGAGGACGCGCGCCACTGGTTCCCCTGCCACGACAAGCCCCACGTCAAGCAGACCACCGAGCTCACGGTGCGTGTGCCGCAGGGCTGGTACGCGCTCGGCAACGGCGTGCTCGCCTCGCGCCGCGACGTCGAGGGCGGCAGCGTCTTCCACTGGAAGCAGGAGCAGCCGCACTCGAGCTACCTGGTCACGCTGGCGGCCGGCGAGTTCGCCGAGATCACCGCCGAGAGCGAGCTCCCGGTCACCTACCTCGTCCCCAAGGACCGCGTCGAGGACGGACGCCGCACGTTCGCCCGCACCCCGCAGATGATCGCGCTCTTCGAGAAGAAGACCGGCGTGCGCTATCCGTGGCCGAAATACGCCCAGATCGTGGTGCACGACTTCATCTTCGGCGGCATGGAGAACACCTCGGCCACCACGATGTACGAGCACATCCTGCTCGACGCGCGCGCCGCCATCGACGTCGACATGGACGGCCTCGTCGCGCACGAGCTCGCCCACCAGTGGTTCGGCGACTACGTCACCTGCCGCGACTGGAGCGAGGGCTGGCTCAACGAGGGCTGGGCCACCTACATGGAGCTCGTCTGGAAGGACGAGGGCAGCGACCCGCAGGGCAGCGGCCGCGACGAGTACGACTACGCGATCGAGGGCGAGCTCGACATCTACCTCGCCGAGGACGGCCGCTACCGCCGCCCGATCGTGTGCCGCGACTACGAGTACCCGATCGAGCTGTTCGACCGGCACCTCTACCAGAAGGGCGCGCTCGTGCTGCACGCGCTGCGCCGCGCGGTGGGGGACGCCGCGTTCTGGGACGGCGTGCAGAGCTACCTGAAGAAGCACGCGCTCGGCAACGTCGAGACCCGCGACTTCCAGCGCGCGCTCGAGCACGCGAGCGGTCGGTCGCTCGACCGGCTGTTCGACGCCTACGTCCACGGCGGCGGCCACCCCGAGCTGCACGTGAAGATCGAGCACGAGCCCGGCGAGGGCACGACGGTGACCGTGCGCCAGTCGCAGAAGGTCGACGAGCTCACCAAGCTCTACGAGGGCCCGCTGGTCCTCGAGCTCCGCGACGCCGACGGCAAGGTGCGCCGCGAGACCGTGCAGCTCACGACCGCGCGCGACACGTTCCTGTTCGTGGGCGCGCGCCCGAAGCACCTCGCGGTCGACCCCGACGGTGATCTGCTGGCCACCGTGGAGGTCGAGGCCCCCGGCGACCTGCTGCGCGATCAGCTCGCGAGCGGGTCGCGTCCGCGCGTCCGCTGGCGCGCGGCCAAGGCGCTCGGCAAGCGCGACGAGCCGAAGACGGTGGCCGCGCTCGCCGCGACCTTGGCCGACGCCAAGGAGTTCTGGGGCGTGCGCGTCGAGGCCGCCGAGGCGCTCGGCGCCATCCGCGGCGAGGCGGCGCTCGCGGCGCTGATCGCGCAGGCGAAGGTGCAGGGCCCCGCGGGCTCCACGGCGGCGGCGCGCGTGCGTCGCGCGGTGGCCCACGCGCTCGGTCGGTTCAAGGTGCAAGGTGCGGTCGAGGCGCTGCGCCCCCTCGCCCTCGCGGACGAGAGCTACCTCGTGGCCTCCGAGGCCGCCCGCTCGCTGGGCGCCACGCGGCAGGCCTCCACGTACGACCTCCTGGTGGAGCTGCTCGATCGGCGCTCGTGGGCAGACGTCGTGCGGACCGGCGCGGCCGACGGCCTCGCGGCGCTGCGCGACGACCGCGCCATCCCGCACCTCGTGGCGCGCACCACCTACGGGCACGAGAGCCCTGGCCGTCGCGCGTGCCTCGCGGCGCTCGCGCGGCTCGACACCTCGCGCAAGACGCGGGAGCTCCTCGAGGAGCGGCTCGACGACGTCGACGTGTTCGTGCGGCGGAGCGCGATCGCCTCGCTCGAGTCGCTCGGCGACGTGAAGGCGCGGCCCGCGCTGTCGGCGCGCCTCGAGCGCGAGGACGCCCCGATGTTGCGGCGCCGCCTGCGCGAGGCGCTGCGCGATCTCACGGCGGGGCGCGACGCCGAGGTCAAGCGCGTGAAGGACGACCTCGAGCGCGTGCGCGAAGAGGCCCAGGAGCTGCGCGCGCGGCTCGCCAAGCTCGAGGCCAAGGTCGCCGGCGAGCCAGACGGCAAGGCACCGACGGTGAAGCCCGCGCCGAAGAAGAAGGCCGCGAAGCCGGCGCCGAAGAAGCGCCGCCGCTAGCGGTCATGGAAGAATGGAAGGCGCCTGCCACTCGGTCGGCAGGCGTCTGCCATTTCGTGTCGAGGCAGTCAGTCGCGGCCGGCGAGACCGTCGTCACCAACCGCACGTAGTTGTCGAAGAGCCTCGGCCGCGGGGATTCCCGGCACTCCGCTCCTGTACTCCGCGATCCCTCGATCGATCGCGGCGAGGAGCGCGGCTCTGTCGTCCGGGTCCAGGTCGGCGAGCGGATCGTCAGCGTCCATCTACCCCTCGCTGGGCGGAGACGTGCGCTCCTTCTTCTGCCAGCGCGCGAGACCGTAGTAGTCGTTGCGCAGCCGCGCGATCTCGCGGTCCTGCCCGAGCGCGATGCGGAGCTCGTCGCGCGCGGCCTCGCCCTTGCGGCGGAACGGCGCGCCGCCGTCGACCAGGCAGTCGTGGATCTCGGTCAGCGAGCAGAACCCGAGCGCGCGCCCGCGCCACTCGAAGAACGCGCGCGCGGCCTCGGCGAGCGTGTCGTACTGCGCGAACTGACCCGGAGTGACCTGCTTCAGCTGCGCGAGCGGGATGGTCATCGCGGGCAGGCCGGGCGGCGTCGTGGTGGGCGAGACGCCGTACACGGGCGGCAACCCCGCCGCGCGCGCGATGCCGTTGGCGGCGCCGCGCAGCTCGGCGAGGCGCGCCTCGAGGTCGCGGATCTGCTCCTTGATGTACTCGAGTGCCTGGGCCGCGCGCGGGTCGGTCACGGAGCGACTCCTGGAAGACCGTGGGGGCAGGCTCACTTGTTGACGGGCTTGGGGGGCGCGACGATCTGCACCGGGGTCGGCAGCTTGGGGACCACCGTGGGCAGGTTCATCGAGTTGACCGGGGGTGCGCTCGCGGAGCCGCTCGCCGGGGCCGAAGCCGAAGCGGAGGCCGAGGCCGCGGGCAGCGCGCCGCCGACGCCCGCGAAGGTGACCTCGCCGAAGCGCGCGGACTTGTGGAAGTTGCCCTGCCCGAGGATCGGCGACCAGCCGAGCGCCGCGCGCTGGCCGTCCTTGAACGAGTAGAGGTTCAGCTTCCACACGTCGCCCGGCTTGGGCGGCAGCGCGACCGCGCCCTCGCGGACCTTGTCGAAGGCCTTCCACGGGATGGCGATCTCGATCGTGTAGGACTTGTCCTTCTCGATCGAGACGCCGCGCTCGAGGCCGGCGACGTAGTCCATGTGGCCGAAGGTCTTGGTGGCCTCGTCGGGGCCGCCGCCGATCGGCTGGTTGTAGTCGTCCCAGCGCGTGTCGAAGACCGCGCCGTTGATGTCGACCTGCAGCTCGAAATACTGCTTGTTGTCGGCGTTGTTGCCAGGCTGGATCATCAGCTCGACGGCCGACGACTTCTCCCAGATGTGCGGGTCCTTGTCGTCCTTCTTGAACGGCGAGGTCGGCGCCTTGTCTTCGACGACGAAGGCGACGTAGAGGTTCGTGTCGTCCCAGGCAGCCTTCGCCGCCGCGTTCACCGGATGATCGGGGGGAGTCTTCCCGTCACCCGGAGCGACGAAAGGGCCGGTTTGCCCCGCCGTCTGCCAGAACGGTTCGTCGAGCTTGCCGTCGATCTTCACCTCGGCCTTCCCGAGCTTCGGCGCGATCAGCTTGGGCACCTCGGTCTTGGGCGGCGGCGCTGGCTCCGGAGGCTTCACACCGGTGGGCAGCGCGATGAAGTTCGCGCGGTTGTCGCCGTCGTTGAGGTCGGCGTTCTTCACGTGCAGGCGGGCGTCGCCCTTCCACACGCCGAAGAGGAAGCGGTAGGTGGTCCACTGGACGTCGTTCGGGACGGTGAAGTCGAACGAGTCCTTGATGACCTTGCCCTTCTCCCACTCGCTCGGCCCGAACATCTGCGCGGTGCAGTTCTGGGCCTTCTCCTGGCGAATCGGGCCGACGCAGTCGAGGTTGCCCTTGGGCTCCTTCACGTTGTCGGTCGTGACGTGGGTGAACAGCATCCAGCCCGCGTCGAGGTCGCCGGTCTTCTTCCAGTAGACGGTGAAGTGCACCGTGCTGCCGGGCGCCGCGGCCTCGGGCTCGGCCTTCCAGCCGATGATGTGCACCTTGTCGTCGAAGTTGACGTCGACCTTGTGGGGGACGTCGCCCGGCATGTCGTCGAGGACGAACTCCTTGAGGGCCTCTTTCTCGGCCTTGGTGAGCCCCTTGCCACCGCGCTTGGCGCAGCCCGCGCCCGCCGCGAGGGTGAGCGCCAAGGTGGAGACGACCACGAGGGAAAGCTTGCGCATCGTGAGCAACCTCATTTCCTGGTTTTCTTGCGGGCATCGCGCTCGAGCTTGCGCTGGCGCTTCTTGGCGTTCTTCTCCGCCTCCGAGAGCGGCTTCATCTTGGTCATCGAGGGCTTGGGCGCGCCCCCCATCCCGGGGAAGCCGCCAGGCATGCCGGGGAACCCGCCGGGCATGCCGGGGAACCCACCGGGCATGCCAGGGAACCCGCCGGGCATGCCGGGGAACCCGCCGGGCATGCCGGGCATGCCGCCCGCGCCGCCCATCTTCTTGAGCGCGCGCGCCATCTGCAGCTGCTTGCCTCCGGGCACCGCGCCGAGGAGCGAGTTGAGCAGGCCACCCTGCTGCGACATCGCGTCCATCATCTGCTTCATCATCATGTACTGGTGCAGGAGCGCCTGCACCTCGTCGGGCTTGCGCCCCGAGCCCTTGGCGATGCGCTGCACGCGCTCGG
Organism: Myxococcales bacterium; assembly: GCA_016794445.1. Lineage (GTDB taxonomy): Bacteria > Myxococcota_A > Polyangia > Polyangiales > JADJMO01 > JADJMO01. Next base: position 3,529 of record JAEUKC010000027.1, on the reverse strand, counting down.
GCTCGCGCACCATCACGTAGGCGTCGCGGCGCTCGAGCTTGGTCATCGAGCGGATCATCGCGACGATCTTGCCGAGCTCGCCGTCCTCGAGCTTGGTGCCGGGCGGGATCATGCCGCCGAGGCCGGGCATCTTGTCGACGATGTCGTTGAGCGACCCCATCGACTGGATGGTCTGGATCTGGCCGAGGAAGTCGTCGAGGGTGAACTCGCCCTGCAGCATGCGCAGGGCGTCCTCCTCGGCCTTCTTCTGGTCGATGACGCCCTCGAAGTCCTTCATCAGGCCGACGACGTCGCCCATGCCGAGGATGCGCGAGGCCATGCCCTCGGCGCGGAACTCCTCGAACTTGTCGGTGGTCTCGCCGACGCCGACGAACAGCACCGGCGCGCCGGTGATCGTCTTGACCGAGAGGGCGGCGCCGCCGCGGGCGTCGCCGTCGAGCTTGGTCATCACGACGCCGTGGAAGGCGAGGCGATCGTGGAACGTGCGCGCGGTGCGCACCGCGTCCTGGCCGATCATGGCGTCGACGACGAAGAAGATGTTCTTCGGCTGGACCGAGCCCTTGATGGCCTCGAGCTCCTGCATCAGGACATCGTCGACCGCGAGGCGGCCGGCGGTGTCGAAGATGACGAGGTCGTAGCCGAGCTTCTTCGCCTCTTCCCAGCCGCGCTGGCAGATCTCGACGGGCGTGGCCGGCATGTTGAACACCGGCACGTCGATCTGACCGCCGAGGATCTTGAGCTGCTCGACGGCGGCCGGGCGCTGCATGTCGGCCGCGACCAGGAGGACCTTCTTGCCGTCCTTCTGGTAGAGGCGCGCGAGCTTGCCGCAGCTGGTGGTCTTACCGGAGCCCTGGAGGCCGACCATCATGATCCCGGTCGGACCCTTGTCCTCCCACTGGATCGGGTCGCCCTCGTGGGCCATGCGCGTGACCAGCTCGTCGTGACAGATCTTCACGAACTGGTCGCCGGCGGTGACCTTGACCTTGGTGTCGCCGTGCTTGGCGACGACCTGCACGGTCTGGCCGAGCGCGGTCTGCTTGACGCTGGCGAGGAAGGATTTGACGACGCCCAGATCGACGTCGGCTTCGAGCAACGAGAGGCGCACCTCGCGGAGCGCGGTCTCGATGTTCTTGTCGTCCAGCTCCGCGAGACCGGCGAGGCGGTTCTTCGCGTTGCGGAACCCTTTGGTGAGGGTGTCGAACATGGCGGGCCGCGGGTGTACCACGATCGGCCGCGAAAATCGCCCAGGAAGCCTTTTGGCCCAGGGCAACTCGGGGGGACTGCTGTTCAGTGTCCCGCGCGGGCGGTGCCCGAGCACCGAGCAGACAGAATAGCCTTCTGACCATGTCGAGGGACGTGCTGGCCGAAGCCATCGGCGCGTGGCGTGCGACGCGGCACCCCCGCTGGGCGGCCCTCGCCGTTGCGGCCTCGAAGGCGCAGCTCGCGGAGGAGCCCGAGCGGCCCGTCGTCGGCGCCGGCAAGAGGAAGGTCGACGTCGACGCCTGGTACGCGCTCGCGGGGCAGGACGATCCGCTCGACCTCCCGCGCCTGGTCGCCGCCCTCCGGACGACCTCCGCGGAGGAGGCCACCCAGCGCGCGAAGCTGCTCGCGAAGCGCGACGACCCCCGCCTGGTCGACGGGCTGCTCGCGATCCTCGAGGCGCCCCCGTGGCGCGCGAACGTGTTCAAGGGCTTCGTGCTCGGCGTCATCGAGGTGTTCGCCCAGGCGAGGGACGTGCGCGCCCGCGACGCGATGGCCGACCTCGCGCCCCGCTACAAGGCGATCCTCGAGACGACCGTGGGCGACTGGACCAGCACGCACCTCGCGCGCGCGGCCCTCGCGATGGCCGACGTCGCGCCGAAGAAGCTGTCGGCCGAGGACGAGGCCCGCCTCGCCGAGCTGGAGAAGACGTTCCAGCCGCTGCCGGCGAAGAAGCAGGGCAAGAGCCGGAGCGACGCCGATCTCCTCGAGCTCGTCTACGCCTCTCCCGACGACGACACCCCGCGCCTGGTCTTCGCCGACAGCCTCTCCGAGCGCGGCGACGAGCGCGGCGAGTTCATCCAGCTGCAGGTGCAGCGCGCGCGGGGGCAGGGCTCACCCGAGCTGCTCCGCCGGGAGCGCGAGCTCGCGCGGGACCGGAAGCGGCTCACGGGCTGGGCGCTGCCGCTCGCGAACGGCGGCGAGTTCCGGATGGGGCGCGGCTTCCCCGATCGCCTCACGGTGAAGCCGGCCTCGGCCAAGAAGGTGCTCGGCGAGCGGGCGTGGGCGACGGTCAAGCGGATCGACTGGCTCGACCGGCTCTCGACGAAGCTCGCGCTCGAGCTCATCGAGCACCCGACCCTCGCCCACCTCACCGAGGTCAGCGCGGTCACGGAGGCGATCGTCGAGCGTCTGCGCCCCATCGAGCGGCCGTGGCGATCGCTCGTCTCGCGCGGCGCTCTGACCAAGACCCTGCTGGCGAGGCTGCCGGCACTGACGTCGCTCGAGATGGGTTTCCGCGAGGCCGCCACGCTCGACCCCGGCCTCTTCGAGGGCCTCGGGTTGCAGCGGCTGCGACTGGGGACCGCGTGGCTCGAGTCGATTCCCGACGATCTCTTCGCGCCGCTCGGCTCGCTGCACACCCTCGACATCGACGACGCAAGGGACCTGCCGCTCGGGTTGTTCCGGCCCCTCCAGAACCTCCGGACGCTCACGCTCACGTCGCGGGCTCCGCCGTTCCCGTTCGCGCTGCTCGAGTCGGTGCGGCTCGAGTCCCTCACGCTGCGCAACCACCTCCTCACCGAGGAGATCGTCGACCGGGTGCTCGAGACCCAGCCGACGCTGAAGCGGCTCACGCTGAGCCGCTCGACGAAGTGGCTCACCAGCGAGGCCCTCGGGAGGTGGACGTCGAGGCTCGAGCGCTTCTCGGTCGAGGACGACATGGACAGTGACCCCGGTTGCTACGCGCTCGAGGGAGGGACCCTGGCGTTCGAGACGGTGCCGCCCGACCTCGGTCGCCGGTGGTTCGTCGGTGCGAAGTCGCTCGTGCAGCGGGTGCGGTTCACCGAGCGCGTGTTCGGAGAAGACCCCCTCCACTTCTACGACGCGGGGAGCGACGACGCGGTCGTCGCGCGCGTGGCGACGTTCTTCGACGAACTCGGGATTCCCGTCGAGCGGTGAGTTGCTTTCGTCGCGAGCCGGCTACGGTCGCTGTCATCACGCGGAACGAGTTCCTCTGCGGCGACGTCCGAGCCACCCCAGCGCCAGGAGCGCGGCGGGCCAGGCCCAACCTTCCTTCCTGCGCGGGTCGATGGTGCACCCACCGTCTTCGGTCACGGGTGCCGCGGAGGGCACGCACGCGCGGTCCGCGCAGGCATAGCCGGGGGCGCAGCGGTCGCTCGTGGTGCAGTCCCCGAGGCAGGCACCCGTGGCCGGATCGCAGGCGTAGGGGGTGCAGTCCTTCGCGGGCCCGCCGACGGGCTGCGAGGTCGTCGCGTTCGTGCAGGTGGCCTTCGGAGGATCGCAGGTGCCGGTCGCCAGGGTGCACTTG
>JAEUKC010000458.1:0-20070 GCA_016794445.1 Myxococcales bacterium | reverse complement strand
GAGGTGGCCGGCCGAGCGCATGTCGGCGCGCAGGCGCTTCACCGCGACGACGCGGTCGATGTCGTTGTCGAGCGTCTTGACCACCTCGCCCACGCCGCCCGCGCCCAGCAGGCCTTGCTGCTGGTAGCGGGGGCGATCCTGACGGGTGAGGTGCGCGGCCCCGCCGTCGAGGCGCGGCAGCACGGTGGTGCGAGAGAGACCGGCGCCTGTGCCGAGGGGGAACGCCGCGCTGGAGGGAGCCGCCATCGTCGCGTCGAAGGACACGGTTCTGTCCAGCGAGCGGGCGTCGAGGGTCGCATCGAACGCGGGGTGGGCGGCGCCGGCCATGATCAACCCTTCATCGCGGCGAGGTAGGGGGCGGCGTCGGCGGCGACCTTCTGGTACGAGGGGCGCTCGAACAAGCGACCCGCGTACGAGACCAGGTTCTTGTGCGCGGTGAACGGCTTGACCCTGCGCAGGTACCCGAGGGTCGGCGCCATCGCCACGTCGGCCATCGAGAAGATCTCGCCGAGGGCCCAGGTGTTCTTGGCGAAGGCCTTGTCGAGGATCCCGAACATCGTGTCGAGGGTCTCGTGCGCGGCCTTGACGGCCGCCGGGTTGCGCTGCGCCTCCGGCTTCTGGCTGTCGAAGAACAGGGTGGCGGTGGGGTTGTTCACGTAGAGGTCGGCGAGGCGGTCGTGGAACCGCGTGCGGCGCGCGAGGTCCTTGTCGTCGGGGATGAGTCGGTTGCCGGTGGAGACGTGGGTGTCGAGCCACTCGAGGATGATCGACGACTCGGGGATCGAGTAGCCGTCGTCGAGCACCAGCGTCGGGAGCTTGCCGAGCGGGTTGACGGCGAGGTACGCGGCCCGCGAGGCCGGGTCCTGCAGCGAGACGATCTCGGGGGTGAACGAGGCCTGCTTCTCGTGGAACCCCATCACGACCTTCTGCGAATAGGTGGAGAGAGGGTGGAAATACAGCTTCATGGGCGTCTCCGTCATGGGCCCGAGGGCCGGTCCTGTGGTTCACGTCTCGGCGTGTGCGGGTATGGACCCGGCCGAGGGAGCGCCGTTACAGCGGGCGGAGGATTTTTCGTACAAGGGCTCCGACGCCGGTTAGAAACGGAGGGTGGCGGGCGAGGTCGACGAGGCGACGAAGGCGGCGGAGGCCGATCGCGCGCTCGTGGCCCGCATCCAGGGCGGCGACGTGGCGGCGCTGTCGGCCCTCGTCGACGCGCTGCACCGTCCGCTGCTCCGCATCGCCGAGACCTACGTCGGCCGCGGCGCGACCGCCGAGGACGTCGTGCAGGAGGCGTGGGCGTCGGTCGTCGATCACATCGGCGAGTTCGAGGGGCGCTCCTCGGTCAAGACCTGGATCGTCCGCATCGTCGTCAACAAGGCCAAGACCCGGAAGACCCGCGACAAGCGGTTCGTCTCCCAAGACGACGAGGCGGGCGAGGACCTCGAGGGTCGGTTCTCCGGGCTCGGCTTCTTCAAGGGCTCGCCCGCGTTCGCGAGCGGCCCCGAGGAGACCCTCCTGTGCAAGGAGGAGACGAGCTGGCTGCTCACCGCGCTCGCCGCGCTCCCGGAGACCCAGCGCGCCGTCGTCACCTTGCGCGACGTCGAGGAGTGGAGCAGTGAAGAGGTGTGTAACGCCCTCGACCTGACGGAGTCCAACCAGCGTGTGCTCCTGCACCGTGGACGCCAACGCCTGCGCGCGGCCCTCGAGGCCCGCGTGAACGCCGCCCGTGGGGCCACGAGCCCGCAAAATGGCGCTCCGGAGCCCGTCCGATGATCGTCTGTCGCTACGCCACCACGCTCCACACCGAGGCCCGCGAAGGTGCCCTCCACGGGGTGCGTCGTGCGCTGTACGACTTCCACATGCGCATCTGCCCGGCGTGCAAGGCCTACCGGCAGGGGCTCGCGCAGACCGACGAGGCGCTCCACGCGCTGCCGCCCGAGCCGGCCCCCGAAGACCTCAAGGGCAGTCTCGCGGAGCGCCTGCGGGCCAAGAAGGGCTAGCCGCGCAGCGCGCGGTCGTGGAACAGCAGCATCTCGACGCCGCCCGCGCCCTTGTTCCACGGGTAGTCGTGGGGCCCGGGGGTGACGCGGAACGCGTGCGCGATGCCCTTCGCCGTGAGGCGCTGGTGGAGCTGCGTACACGTCTCCCGGAAGTAGTCCTCGGTCGAGGTGACGATCTGCAGGGGCCGACCGCCGAGCTTCTGCTGCAGGAGCGCCATGGCGTGGTCGACCATCGACGCGTCGGCGATCGCCGGTTGCAGCGTGCCGATGGCGCCGAACAGATCGGGTCGATGGAGACCGACGCGGAGCGCGCACCATCCGCCGAGCGAGACCCCGTCGATCCCGGTGGCCTTCGCGTCCGGCAGGACGGGTAGCTCCGCGCGCAGCCGCGGGAGCAGTCGATCGCCCATCCACTGCGCGTACGTCTCGAAGGACATCGCGCCGCCGCCGACGAAGCTCGGCATGTAGGGGCACGCCACGATCACGCCCCCGAAGGGGTGCTGCTCGAGCCCCGCGTTCACTTCGACGAGGCGCTCGGGCGTGACGAACCCCCCGAACACGTCGCCCGCGATGGGCAGGTCGTCGAAGAGGCGCGGCATCGTCTTGTCGAGGTCGTACCGGCGCGCCCACCCGAAGGCGCCGCTCTCCGCGTCCGTCGCCTCGCCGAGGCCGTGCAGGGCGACCACCACGGGGAGCCGCTGCCCGACGGCGATCGGCCGGGGCACGAGCACGACACAGCGCTTCTCGGAGCCGAACTCGGTCGGGAACTTCCAGTCGAGGAGCTCGATCGAACGCGCGATCTTCGGCGGCTTCGGCGGGGCTTCGGGCGCCTTCGCCGTCGACGCGGACGGCGCCGTGCGCGCGACCGGCCGCTCGCACGCCGAGGCCACGACCCCCGCGATCACACCCAGGACCTCACGACGCCGGACCGACACGTTCACCCCTCGAGGATCGCCACCGTACCGTCTTCGAACGTGAGCAGCGTACGCGATCGTGCGCTGGTCGCCATGCCGGTCACGGTGCCGGCCCTGGTGCCTTCGACGGTCACCTCGCGCGACGTCGTCGCGTCGACCTCGAGCAGGCGCTGCGTGCGCGCGCGAAACGACAGGACGTGAAGCAGCAGCTTCTCGCCGTGGGGCGCGGCGGCGAGGAGCTCGTCGTCCTCGCCGAGCGCGTGGTCGAGCGAGATCGTGCGGCGGGTCTTGCCGGTCTCGGCGTCGAAGAACGAGACCGCGCTGTCGCCCGAGACGCAGACGTCTTCGCCATCGATCCAGTGGAGGAACCCGGGCGCGCCCTTGACCGGGAGCTTCTTGACCTGCGGCCCGTCCTCGGCCAGCTCGACGTGGAACCAGCCCTGCGCGTCCTGCTGGGCGTTCGACCACAGCACCGCGCCGCCGCTCGGCAGGGGGTACAGCCGGTGGTGGGCCTCGTGGCCGAACTCCAGCGTTGCGAGCACGGGCGCCGCCTTCTTGGCGCCGAGATCGAGTACGCCGACGGCGAGCTTCTCGTCCAGCAACTCCTCGTCGGGGATGCACACGAACACGACCCGATCGCCGACGAAGCAGACCGCGCCGCTGTTCTCCTCCCACCACTCGGCGTCCTCTTCCTTGCGGACGATCTTGCCGGTCACGTCGAACACGCGCACGCCCCCCACGGTGGCGGCCGCGATGCGCTGACCGTCCTCCGAGCCGGCGATCTGACCGTGGGCCTTCAGCGGGAAGCTCGCACGCAGGCCGAGCGCAGCGTCGAGCGCCGCGGCGTTCTTCCGGCCCTGGCCCAGCACCACGAAGCCGTCGCCGAGCGGCGCGAGCCGGCACGGGCCCTTGCCCGCCGCCTCGGCCACGGTGGCGACGCTGCTCGGCGTGAGGACGTGCGCGGACCTCGCGGCTCGGATCGCCATGGGGTCACCATAGATCCGTCGCACGCGTGGCGTCAGCGCTCCGTGCGGAGACAGGCCGCGCAGAGCGTGCGGCCCGTTCGTACGTGGCAGTGGGCGGTGGCGCCGCGGTCGATCTCGCCCTGGCAACCATCGCACACCCCGCCGGCCGAGAGCTCGAGCGCCTCGAATCCGTCCAGCGGGAGCGCCTTCCCGGCGCGCTTCTTGGCGAACGGTCGCGCCTTGACGATGTGACTGCGGAACGATTCGTCGAGTGCGCGCCAGGTCTCCACGTGCGCCTCCTCGAGCCCGTGCCGTCGCAGGCAACGCACGAGCAGCTGCTCGCGATGGTCGAACTGCTCGTCGGAGATCACCATCCAGTGGTGTGCGTTGCGTGGGCGGTCGCCGAAGTACTGCTTCTCCCCGGTCCAGACCTGCGCGAGGAACGCGTACTGGTGATCGATCACCCACTCCTTGGTGGTGCGCACGAAGAACGATCCGATCACCGGGTCGGCGAACACCTCTTCGTAGAACTCTTCGAGGATGGTGCGGAGGCGCCTGCCGCTGTCGAGGGCGGCCCACAGCGCCGGGTCCTTGCGTGCGTCGGACGCGCGCCTCGAGGGCCCGTTCATGGCTGCTCCATCGGTTCGAGGCGAAGGGTGAGGGTGAAACCATCCTCGCCACCTCCGCACACCCGCAGGCCATGGGTGGCGGCGACCAGGCCGGCGAGCAGCCGCGCGAGGCCCGGGCGCGCGTGGGTCTCCGGCGACATTGTGAAGGTGAGGCGCTCGGGCGTGACCTCGACCGAGACCACGACCCCGAGCCGGATCAGCACGTCGGAGAGTGTGGGGAGGGGGAGCGCACGGAAGCCCACCGCCTGCGCGATCCCCGACCCGAGGAGGTCGAGGTCGCGCGCCGCGAGCTCCGCGACAAGCTCCGTCAGCACGTCGATGGCGGCCCGGAGTTCGAGCGCCGAACCCTGCAGACCCTCGGCGCGTTCGCGCTGGGTTCGCGCCTCCTTCTGCTCTCGCCCGAGGATGGCCCGCGCGGTCGCGAGCTCGTCGCGCGTGTTGCGCAGCGCGGTCTGCGCGCGCTCGAGGCCCTGCTCGGCCAGCGCGGCGCGTTCGCTCTGACGGGCGACCTCCTTGCGGAGGGCGTCGATCGAGGGCTCCTCCTCACCGAGGAGTCGGTCCAGGAAGCCCCGACGCTCACTCACCGCGGGGCTCCTCGCTCGCGAGGCGGGTCGCGTGACTCAGCACGAGGCCGGGGCTCGCGCCTTCGGCGCCCAGCGTGACGACGACGCCATCGGCGCAGCAGACCCACGCGATCGCGCTGCTCTCGAAGGTGAGGATTCCGTGCCGGCTCACCCCGAGGCCCTCGACCTCGCCGAGCCGTCGCTGGGCGGCGACGAGCACCGCGATCCGGTCCGCGAGGCGTCGACCCCTCGGTCCGTCGAACCCGTGGAGGGCGCGGCAGGTCCCGCCCTCGTCGAGGTGGAGGGCGCCCTCGACGCCGTTCAAAGCTCGCTCCAGTCGACGTCGACCGTCGTCGGGGGGGTGGTCCAGGTGCTGCGAGGGGGAGGCGCGCTCGTCGCCATCACGCCGAGCTCCTCGCGGATCGAAAGCACGGCGCCCGACCAGGCGGAGCGTTGGCTCGTCGCATCGAGCGCGTCCAGCGAGAGGCTCCGACCGAGCAGCGGGGCGCGCAGCGCGTCGAGCGTGGCGAAGTCGGCGTCGGCGTCGAGCGCCTCCCGCAGCCGGCCGACCTGCTCGAGGTCGTGGACGCGGAGCTCAGCCCGCTGGTTGATCTGCATCATCAGCTCGCTGACGTTGGCGATCTCCTGCAAGAGGCGCTCACCGGCGACCGTGCGTTCCTCGGCCAGCGTCTCGCCGTCGCTCGCGGCTCCGAGGAGCCAGGCGCGGATCTGCGACTGGAGCCTTCGGACCATCCAGCGGTCGTGGACGCGCGCGAGGGTGTACACGTTGCGCCCGACCAGCTTGGCGATGGCGGTCCCGGCGAAGCGCAGGCGGGCGACCAGGGTCTTGCCCTTGGCGAGCCCGAGGACGTCGGCGCGAAAGCGCGTGTACGCGCGGCGTGTCTTGAGGGCGATCTCTCGCTCGGTCGAGTAGGTGTCGCTCGGCGACTGCCCCGTCAGCTCGCACAGGGCGATCTCGAGCGCGCTCAGCGACTTGTGGGCCTCGCGGGTGGCCCGCGAGCAGACCGTGACCACGTCCCAGGTGCGGAGCGGCGGGGTCAGCTCGGCGAGCTCGCGACGGCGACTCTGGAGGACCCCGCGCGCGATGAACGCGATGCCCGAGATGCGGACCTCGAGGTCGTCCTGCTGGTCGAGCTGCCGCTCCACCTCTCCGAACAGGTCGACGTCGGCCATCGACGCCGGCGCCTCTCCGTCGAGGCAGCTCGCGACCTCCTGGAACAGTTCGAGCGAGGGGCCGACCAGGCCGCTCACGTGTTCGACGAGGGGCAGGAGCGCCGCGCCCTCGTCGAACTCGTAGTCCGTCACGCAGATCCCGAGCCCGTCTGCCATGAGCTGACGGGTGCGCCCGAGCCAACCGACCGCGAGGGCGGTGGCGAACGGGGTGGTGTCGGCGCGAGCGGCGGCCATGGCTCACATCGCAGCTTCGACGGAGGAGAGCACCATGCGGGACTTGGCGATGACCATGCCCACGTTGGCCGAGGCGCGGCAGACCAGCACGAGCGCGTGGTCGTTGTTCTTCTTCCCGCGCAGGAACACGTGGATCAGGTTGGTGCTGAACACCAACATCTCCTGGAAATAGTGGACGTTGTCGGCGTTCAGGCCGCGCGACTTCTTGAACATCTTCTCGATGGCCACCACGTTGGTGCCCTGGAACATGTCCGCGGTCGCGGCGGCGACGAGGTCGAGGACCTCGGACGGGTGGGAGTCGACGGTCTTGACCCCGAGCAGCATGCCCGTGCTCATGTCGACGTATCCGGCCGCGACACACTCGGGGACGGAGGACTGCGCGGCGTTCAGGGCTTTGTCGAGAGACATTCGGTGGATTTCCTTTCGATCGTGGTGCGTACGGTGGGGCCTTCGAGCCGCCGCACCTGCGCGACGGCTCGTTCGAACTCGGACAGGAATTCGAGCTGGTTGCTCGACTGGACGAAGCGGGGTTGGAGCTTGCGAACGCTCTCGAGGGCCTCGAGCGCGTCGAGCCCGGTGTGGATGAGGTAGGCCGCGAGCATCGTGCCGGTGCGCCCGAGGCCCGCGCGGCAGTGGATGGCGACGCGTCGGCCGTCGCGGATCGCGCGCTCGACGACCGCGCAGAGTTCGAGCGCCGCAGTGGTCGTCGGAGCCCCCATGTCGTCGATCGGGTGGTGGTGCCCTTCGATCCCGACGGCCGCGAGCGCAGCCGCAGGGACGGTCTCGGTCTCCTCGAGGTTGATCAGGAAATCGATGCCCAGGGCGACGAGGCCGGCCAGGTCGTCCTCCACGTCCTCGAGGAGGCCGGGCCGCGGCAGTCCGGCGAGTTGCCCCGGCAGGATCCAGTGCAGGGAGCGGGGGGCACGCGCAGGGGTGCTGCGCGGCGGTGGTGCGTCGGAGACCGCGACGTCGTCCACGGTGGGGGGCTCGTCGGTGGTCAGGTAACAGGTGCCGGTCTCGACGAAGAGGCGGCCGAGGGCGGTGGTCGGCGCCCGGAAGAACGTCGTGGTCGCCCCGGTCTCGACGACCCGCCCACCGACGAGCAGCGCGACGTGACCTCCGAGCGCGAGGGCGGTCCTTCGGTCGTGGGTGACGAGCAGCAGCGCACGCCGCTCGCACTCCCCCGCGAGGAGCCCGAGCAAGAGCGCCTTGTCGGCGTCGCCGAGTCCGACCGTGGGTTCGTCCAGCATCAAGAGTGCCGGCTCGCAGAGCACGGTCCGTACCACCGCGAGGCGACGCTGCACGCCGAGCGGCAGGTCGACGACGCTGGTGTCGAGCGCGTCGGTGAGCTCGGGCAAGCCGTGACGCTCGAGCGCGGTGCGCACCGTGATCCGCTGCTCGAGGGGGGTGAGGCGCTGCCGGTCGGGGAGGCCGAAGGCGACGTTCTCGGCGACCGTGGCCATCAAGAGGCGCGCGTTCTGGCCCACGAGGCTCGGGCGAGGACCGTTCGCGAGGCTACGGCCCGCGTATTCGACCCGCCCCCACGTACGCAGCGCGGGCTGCGCGTCGTTGTGTCCGGCCAGGGTCCGCAGCAGCGTCGACTTGCCCGCGCCGCCGGAGCCGACCAGCGAGAACGCTCCCCTCGCGGGCACTTCGAGCTCCACCTGTTCGAGGATTGAAGTGTCTCCGAACGCGACGCCGAACCCTCGCAGGACGAGGGCGGGTGGCGGGGCGGTAGGAGGAGTTTGCACCGGATTATCCGCGTGTTCTACTGCTCGCGTCGAGCTGCGGATTCAACGGCACCACGGTGCTGCGTCAAATGGCCACTACGGTTCAATCGACGGAGTTGGATCCGACAGTCGACGAAAGCTGATGGCTGATCTGGGACGAACGCCGTCCAGGATCGGGACACATGAGTCCCGCGGTAGGACGTCGACTGGCCGCTACGGGCCGGTCCGTCACGCCGGCGTCACGTGGCGGCGCCGATGCGGGCGGTGGCGGTCTCGCGGACCGCGGCCTCCAGCTCGGGATGCCGGCGCATGAGCTCGTGCAGATCGTCGGACTCGAGCTCGAGCAGGCGGCAGTCGCTCCGGGCGCGGACCGTCGCCGTGCGGGTCACGCGCTCGAGGAGGGCCAGCTCGCCGAAGAAATCGCCGTGCCCGAGGACGATCGGCGCGCGGCCCTCCCCGAGGAGCACCTCGACCTCGCCCGAGGCGATGACGTACATCGAGCGGCCCCGCTCGCCCTTGCGCAGGATGACGTCGCCCGCGGTGACGAAGGTCGGCCGTACCACCCGCACGAGGTCGCCGATGCGCGGCGCCTTGAGCCCCTGGAAGAACGGCACGTCGGCGAGCAGCGACCAGGTGACGGTGAAATCGCGTCGCTTGGCCTCGTCCATGAACGAGCTCGCGATGATGCCGGTCGGCAGCGCGAGCACGCCGATGCCGGCGAGGGTGATCACGCTGGCCATGATCCGACCCAGCGGCGTGGTCGGCGTCACGTCGCCGTAGCCGACGGTGGTCAGCGCGGACATCGCCCACCACATCGCGGCCGGGATGCTGCCGAAGGCGACGGGCTGCGCGCCGCGCTCGGCGTAGTACATCACGCTCGAGGACAGGAGCAGCACCACCGCGAACACGATGATCGTGCCGACGAGGGCCTTGCGCTCGTTGTAGATCACGCGCCCGAGCGTGGCCATCGCCGGCGAGTACCGCATGAGCTTGAGCACCCGCAGCACGCGCAGGATGCGCAGCACCCCCACGTTCAGGCCGAACGCCACGAGCAGCAGCGGCGGGAGGATGGCGACCAGGTCGACGAGCGCCATCGGCGAGAGCGCGAACCGGAGACGCCCCCACACCGGGTGCTGGTAGTCCTTGCGGGGGCTCGCCGTGGCCGAGTGGAGGCGCGCGAGGTACTCGACGAGGAACAGGCCCGCGGACACGAACTCGAGCCGCTCGAAGAACCGCGCGTGGGGGTGGCCGATCGACTCGACGGTCTCCAGCACCACCGCGACCACGTTGACGACGATGAGCAGGAGCAACGAGCCCTGCACGAGCGCCGCCCAGCCACGGAGGCGCCCCGCCTCGAACAGCTCGTAGAGGCGCCGGTCGAGGCTCGGGCGCTCCATCGCGGCCTCACACGGGGACGTCGAAGTCGCGGAGCGCCGCGTTCAGCGACACCTTCTGGTCGGTGGAGGCCGACCGCTCGCCGACGATCAGCGCGCAGGGGATCTGGAACTCGCCGGCGGGGAAGCGCTTGGTGCGCACGCCGGGGATGACGATGGCCCGTGGCGGGATGCTGCCGCGCCGCTCGACGACCGCGGGGCCACGCACGTCGAGGATCGCAGTGGTGGCCGTGAGCACGACGCCCGCGCCGACGACCGCGCCGCGACCGACACGCACGCCCTCGACGATGACCACGCGCGAGCCGATGAACGCGCCGTCCTCGACGATGACCGGGCGGGCCCCCGGGGGCTCGAGGACCCCGCCGATGCCCACGCCACCTGCGAGGTGGACGTCGCGGCCGATTTGCGCGCAGGAGCCCACGGTGGCCCAGGTGTCGACCATCGAGCCCGCGCCGACGAAGGCGCCGATGTTGACGTACCCCGGCATCACGATCGCGCCGCGCTCGAGGAACGCGCCGTACCGCACCGTGCCCGGCGGGACCACGCGCACGCCGGCTTCGGCGAGGCCGTGCTTGACGGGGATCTTGTCGTGGAAGGCGAGGGGGCCGACCTCGTGCACCTCCATCTTGCGCACGCCGAAGTAGAGCAGCACCGCCTGCTTCACCCACGCGTTGACCGTCCACTCGCCGTCCTCGGTCTCGGGCGGGGTCGCGACGCGGACGGCGCCGCGATCGAGGAGCGCGACGGTCTCTTCGACGGCGCCCACGTAGGCCGGGTCTCCGAGCTTGGTGCGGTCGGCGAAGGCGGTCTCGATGCGGGCGCGGAGTTCGTCCATGCGCAGCTCTTATGCGGGCGCCGCGCGTGGGTGAAGGAGGTATTTCGGGCGAGCCCGCGCGGGGCCGTTCAGGGCCGGGCGGTGACGGGGGTCGCCACCGTGCCCACGTCCCAGCGGAAGTTGTCCAAGAGGACCGTGGAGTCGAGGATGTGGTCGCTCACGTCCCAGATCATGAAGCGGATCGTGATCGTCTCTCCCGGCACCACGGCCGCCTGGGTCGACAGCCACGACGTGGACCCGTTCTCGGCGGGCGACGCCGGCTCGAGGAAGCCGGTCCCCTCGAGCTCCTTCACGCCCTTGCTGCACGGAAAGACGAGGCCACCGGTGGCGCTCGTCCCGGGCTTGCAGACCTCGAGGAATGCTGGCTGGCTCGCGCCGATCGGGATGCCGCTGCTGTCGAAGGTGATGTTCTTGGCGTACTTCGCGTCGAGCGGTGCAGCCGAGTCGAGCAGCGTCACGAACTGGTCGTGGAAGGTGCTGCACACGAACGAGAGGTACTCGCTCGTGAACAGATCGAAGTCGTAGCGCAACGACTTGGCGTTGGTGGGGACCCGCAGGGTGAGCTCGAGCGCGACGCTGTCGTTGGCCTTCGTGTCGGTCGCGGCCGCGCAGCCGGCCACGTTCTTCGGGAAGCCGGCCGGCGGGGGCACCGAGCTCGGAGTGGAGAGGGAAGGCGAGCGCGGCTGCACGAAGCCCACGTCGGTCGGGGTGCGCGCGGTGCCGGTCGAGAGCGCGACCAGGTTCTTGCCCTGGCGGGGCGTGATGACGGCGCCGAACTTGCCGTGGAGGCCGTGCTGGCGCGGATCGACCGTGCCAGCGCCGTCGACCGCGACCAGCTTGGCCGAGATCACGCCCCACTTCTTTTCCTTGCCCAGGGCGTCGGCGGTCGTCGCGCGACAGAGGCCGAGGGCCTTGGCGAAGTCGAGGGGGTCCTTGGAGTCGAGCTTCAGGTCGCTCTTGTCACACTCGGGCTCGTCGTTGTCGACCTTGCCGTCGCAGTCGTTGTCGATCTTGTCGCCGGGGATCTCGAACGCGCCCGGGTTCACCGCGGGGTTGTCGTCGTTGCAGTCGTCCTTGGCCTTGTAGCCGTCGCCGTCCTTGTCCTTCTCGGGGTCGAAGGTGTCGGGCGGCCCGCTGTCGACGGGCACGTCGGTGGCACCATCGAGGGCACCGTCGACGCGCGTGTCGACGCTGCCGTCGGTCGGCGCCACGTCACCGCTGACGCCGGAGTCGTCGTCGGGCGCGAACTCGACCGAGGAGCCGCCACAACCGACGAGGATGGGCGCGAGGAGAGCGAAAGACAGCGAGCGGAAGGTCATGGGTCCCCCTGACCCGGCGCACTATGGCGCCTCTGGCCCGCGGTGCAAGGGGCGCCCGGGCGGTGGTTTGCCCTTCGGGCGGTGGAGCCCTCGGGGATCAGGGGCAGTGGAACGCGGTCGTGTCCGCGAACCGGGTGAACGAGCCGTCGGGTTTCGGTCGCGCGAACAGACACGTCTGGTCGACGTCCTGCACGAGCGGCGAGGTGACCTGTCCGACGAACTTGCCGCAGCCACCCTCGGTCGACGTCATCCCGAACTGATAGACGCCCTTGTCGACGGTGAGGTCGAGGTCGAACCCGTTCGCGTTCTTCGGCTCGATGAACTTCGCCACCGCGGCCGAGAACGTGCCGTCCGGCTTCACGGGGGTGACGGGGATGGTGACGACCTCACCGGTGACCTGCGAGATGTTCTTGGCGTCGACGGTGAGGGCCTGCCGCGTGCCGCTCACCGAGATCGAGGTGCCGCTCTGCGTGAAGTTGAAGTCGAACAGATCGTAGGTGACCTTGCTGACGTCGCCGACGTACGACCCGTCGAGGCAGGCCCCCCAGAACTTGCCGCTGAAGCCGGCCACGCCTGCCTCGTCGAACACGCTGCCGTCGCTCGAAGTGTCGGTGGTGACCGCGGAGTCCGCGGTGGTGCCGACGCGGCTGCGGAAGGCCTCGTAGTCCCCCGACGGATCGCTGCATCCTGCCATGGCGATCACGCACATGGTCGAGGCGGCCGACGTCGACCTGTTGTAAGCACGTGACATGGACGAACCCTATCGCATGGCACCCGCGCGAACCACCGGCGTCGTCCTTTTCCGGTCTCGTGGCCTGGCCGCCTCTCTGTGTGCCCTCGCCGTGGGCGCCGTCGCGGCCCTCTCGGCGACCCCGGCCAGCGCCAGCGGGTTCATGTTCACCAAGTTCGGCGGCGACCAGGGGCAGCCCGCGATCGGCTCGCCCTATTCGGTCTACTTCAACCCGGCCGCGATCGGCGACGCGAAGGGCACCCAGATCGTTCTAGACGGAATGTTCGCGATCCGCAGCGCGTCGTACGATCGCCCCGCCAGCGCACTCTCACCGAGCGCAGGCAAGTCGGCCACCGAGCCGAACTACGTGGCCGCCAACACGGGCAAGGCCAAGTCCACCGGCATCCAGGGCGCGCCCTACTTCGGGGTGACGACCGACTTCGGCGGGCAACCGTTCTTCGTCGGCTTCGCCTCCTACGTCCCGGAGGGCGGCTACGCCTCGTTCGGCAAGGCCACCTCCTGGCAGAGCGACAAGCGCGGGCTCGGCGCCTACGACGGCCCGCAGCGGTGGTCGCTGGTGAGCGGTGCCCAGGTCAGCTGGTGGAACACGCTCGCGGCGGGCACCACCATCGCGCCGGCGCGCCTCAGCATCGGCATCAGCGCCACGATCGTGCGCGACTCGCTCGAGAGCCTCATCGCTCGCAACAAGGACGCCTCCGACGATCTCGCGACCGCGACCGGCCTCCCCACCGAGGGGCGCAGCCTCGTCAAGGTCTCGGGCGTGCACGCCGCGCTGGCCTTCGGCCTCTTCTGGAAGCCGCTCGAGGACGGCACCCTGCGCCTCGGCGCCTCCTACACCTCGCCGCAGGGCCTCAGCGAGGCCCGGCTGAAGGGCACGCTGCGCACCCAGTTCGGCACGGCCCCCGAGAAGGCGCAGGACGTCGACCTGCTCATGAGCTTCCCCGACGTGATCCGCTTCGGTGCCGCCTATCTCGTGTCGCCCAAGCTCGATCTGCGGCTCGATTTCGAGTGGGTGCGCTGGTCGCGGTTGCAGCGCCAGTGCGTCGTCAACGTCGACGCGAGCTGCAACATCAACGCGGACACGGGCGCCGAGATCGTGCCGCCGGGCGGCGATGCCAAGGTGCTCCTCAATCTCGACCGGCGCTGGAAGGACGCGTTCGGTCTGCGCGTGGGCGCCGGCTACTTCGCGAGCTCCGACCTCGAGCTCATGGGGAGCCTCGGCTTCGACACCTCGCCCGTCCCCAAGGGGCGCCTCGACGCGACGTACATCGAGGGCTTCAAGCTGCTCTTCTCGGTGGGCGCGCGCCTCAAGCTCGCCGAGCGCTGGTTCGTCGGCGCCACGGTCACCGAGATGTACATGCTCCCGGTCGACAACTCCGCCAGCACCGACCTGAACAACAAGCTGCAGCAGCCCTCCAAGTCGCCGAGCAACGGCGGAAAGTACACGCAGTCGATCACGTTCCTCGACGTGAACGTCGGCGTGAAGTTCTAGCGCGCGGTCGCGGCCCGGAAGAACGCCTCGTACTCGGCGCGCATGTCCGCGGCGCCGATCTCGATGCACGTCTGGTTCTCGAGCCAGCCGCGCACGAGCGAGAAGCCCGGTCCGTTCGGCGGGCCGTTGCGGACGCGTTCGGCGCGCCAGCCCTCTCGCGCGAACGCGGCGAGGATCTGCTCGCTCGTGCTCCGATCGGACGTGACGTAGCCGTGGTGGGGCCACGCCTCGGGCAGCGGCAGATCGCTTGGCCTCGGGTCGTGATCCCCGACGCCGCCGCGCGTGGTCGCGGGCCACACCTCGATCGCGCTCCCGTCCTCGTCGCCAGCGTAGACGAGCAGGTTCCCGGTCGGGTGGGGGAGGGGGATGACGCGCGCCCCGAGGAGCTCGGCGAGCACGCGCGCAACGCGCTCGGGTTCACGCGCGGGGAGGGTGAAATGGTGGATTCTCATCGGTGCTTCTCCTTCTTGGCGGCTTGCACGAGTGTCTCCATGGCCCAGGTGGCGGCGCGGGCGGCCCCGGCCCCCGAGAGGCCCCACGTCTCGCGCAGCCAGCGCCACGCGGCGGGGGTGACGAGCAGGTAGAGCGCGCCGAGGCGCTCCCGGAGCGCGGCGTCGCTCGCGTCGCCGCCCCACGTCGGCGCCGCCAGCGCGGCGCGATCGACCTGGCGCGCGCGACGGGCGCGCTCGTAGCTCGGCGAATCCATGACGCGGGTCAGGAGCCGCGCGTTCTCGTCGAACTTGCGGTAGTTGTGGCGGACGGCGTGGGCGAGCTCGTCGGGCTGCACGGCGACCAGCGCCGAGAGCTCCATGCCGATGCGGCCGCGCAGGTGCTCGAGGAACGCAGCGACCAGCGCGTCGGTGTCCGGGAAGTGGCGGTAGGCGGTGGGCTTGGTGACCCCAGCCCGCTGGGCGACGAGGGGGAGCGTGACGTCCTCCACGGGGAGCTCGAGGAGGAGCGCCTCGCACGCGTCGAGCAGCGCCGCGCGGGTGCGGCTCGCCTGCTCCTCGCGCACCGGGCTCTCGTACTTGCGGGCCATGGTCGGAGTTTTTCATGTTACCGGAGTAACGTCAAATGTCGTCGTGACGCGGCGACCACGAAGCGGCAGACTCCGGCGCCATGGACGCGCGCTTCCAGCTCGATCCGACCGTCACCTTCCTCAACCACGGATCGTTCGGCGCGACGCCGATCGCGGTGCTCGTCGCCCAGCGCGCGTGGCAGGACCGCCTCGAGGCGGAGCCGGTGCGGTTCTTCCTGCGCGAGCTGCCGCCTGCGCTCGCCGAGGTTCGGGCGCGCCTCGGTGCGTTCGTCGGCGCCGATCCGGACGACCTCGCGCTGGTCACCAATGCGTCGACCGGGGTGAGCACGGTGCTCCGGTCGCTCGAGTTCGCGCCGGGCGACGAGCTCCTCACCACCGACCACGAGTACAACGCCTGCAAGAACGCGCTCGATTTCGTCGCCACGCGGAGTGGCGCGCGGGTGGTCGTGGTGGAGATCCCGTTCCCGATCGCCGACGCGAGCGAGGTGACCGAGCGGCTGCTGCGCGCGGTGACGCCCCGCACGCGGCTCGCGCTCGTCGACCACGTGACGAGCCAGACGGGCCTCGTGTTCCCGATCGCCGAGATCGTGCGGGCGCTCGAGGCCCGCGGCGTCGACACGCTCGTCGACGGGGCGCACGCGCCCGGCATGGTGCCGCTCGATCTGCGCGCCCTCGGGGCCGCCTACTACACCGGCAACTGCCACAAGTGGCTGTGCACGCCGAAGGGGGCCGCGCTGCTGCACGTCCGTCGCGACCGGCAAGAGGGGATCCGGCCGCTCGTGATCTCGCACGGGGCCAACGCGCCGCTCGACGGGCGCACGCGCTTCCGCGCCGAGTTCGACTGGTGCGGGACGTGCGACCCGAGCGCGTGGCTCACGATTCCGGCCGCGATCGACCACCTCGCAGCGCTGGTGCCCGGCGGGTTCTCCGCGGTCATGCGACGGAACCACGCCCTCGCGCTCGAAGCGCGCGATCTCCTCTGCGCGGCGCTCGGGGTCGAGGCGCCGGCGCCCGACGACATGATCGGCGCCCTCGCGGCGATCCCGCTGCCGGACGGCGAGGGCGTGTACGCGCCTCCGCTCTACCTCGACGCGCTCCAGGAGCGGCTCTGGGTGGAGCACCGGATCGAGGTGCCGATCATCCCATGGCCGCGCCCGCCGAAGCGGCTCGTCCGCGTGTCGGCCCAGCTCCACAACACGCGCGCCGACTACGAGAAGCTCGCGACAGCGCTCGGCTCGTTGCTGCGGTAGGAGACATTCACTTCTTGCGGAAGCGGACCACGCGCTCGCGGACCAGCGTGGACGGCGCGGGCGCGGTGGCGGTCTTCGGCTCGACGTACACGCGGAACGCGATCGCGGCGAACTGGCCGGCGGTCATGCCGGTGGGGCAGTCGCCCGCCGGGATCTCGAGGCAATGTGCCTCGCCACCGCACTTGCGCGCGATCTTCCAGGCGAAGAGCTTGCCCACCTCGGCGTGCGTCGGCAGGTAGTCCTTGGCGCTGCCCGCCCACTCGGCGCTGGTGACCGACGCGATGCCGACCAGGTTGTCGACCGCGTAGACGCTGGCGCTCGCATACGTGGCTTTGCCGGTCACCGTGTGATCGACGCCCATCACCACGAGGAAGTCGTCCTCGCTCTCGAGCCACCGGAACGGGATGTTGGTCTTCGGGTAGAGCGCGTCGCGGTTGTCGCCCGCGCACGTGCCCTTGCCGCCGATGCACGCGTAGGGGTCGGGCTGCCCCTCGTCGATGGGGAACGAGGTCGGCGTGTGGGTGGCCGCGTACTTGGCGACGACGGCCTTCTCGAGGTCTTCGGTCGCGGTGGCGAGCGCGGCGCCCTCGACGGCGGCGAGATCCTTCGGGCGCGCCGTGGGCAGGCCGTAGGGCGTGACGGTCCCGAGCGTGCCGGGCGTCACGCGGAACAGCTTGGCCGGGGGCTTGTCGAGCCACGCGGTGCCCGCCGCCTTGTCCTCGAACAGCGCGACGCGGAAGAGCACGCTGTAGTCGTCCGCGTCGGCGACGAGGCCCGGGTGCGACGAGACCGCGTCGATGGGGGCGACGTTGATGGCTGCGTTCGAGACGCCGGCCGCGACGAGCGCCGCGCGCACCTTGGCCGCCGTCCCGCTGTCTGCCGTGTGGATCACGGCGGCGACCTGGCCGTACGGCGCGCCCGTGCCCTCGTGGCCGATGACGGCCTCGTTCAGCGTCTCGTCGAGGCTCGCGAACACGGGCGCGCGCTTGCCCGCCGCGTCGACGCGCCCGAACAGGTAGTTGGTGAAGCCGAAGTACTTGGCCTTGGGGGGCAGCGTGCCGAGCCACACGACGGCCTCGTCGGGGCGCAGGAACCAGCGCGTCGAGGTGCCGTCGCTCCGCTCGCTCGGGTTCGCGATCGTCTGCCCCGGCGCGCGCGGCAGGCGGTAGCTCGCGTAGGGGCTCGTCGGGTTGTTGCCGAAGCAGCTCGAGCCCTTCGCGCAGCACGCGGACAGATCGAGCAGCTCGAACGAGCCATTGCCGACGACGAACCCGGCGGCCTCGAGCGCCGCGCGCGGATCCTTGGCCGGTGCGTCGGTCGGGGCGTCGGTGACGGCAGTGTCGCCGCCGTCGATGGCACCGTCGACGCTGCCGTCCACCCCCACCTCGTCGGCGGGGAGGCTCACCTCGCTGGCGGAGCAGGCGACCAACCACGGAGACAGCACGACGGCGAAGGAGAGCTTGCGCATGCCCTCACTGTGCTCGAAAGCGAGACCGGCGGGGAGGCCGGCGGCCGCTTTTCCGTATGCGGTCGGAATACAGCGGTCCCCTCGCCGCTGGTGTCAGAGACCGAGCTTGCGCAGGTGCCGCTGCAGCGTGTTCTTGTGCACGCGGAGCTGCGCGGCCGCGCGCTCGACGTCGCCGCCGGCCTCGGCGAGGGCGCGCTCGGTGCTCTCGCGGTCGAGCCGCAGCGCGTGGGCGTCGGTGATCTCGAGCGCGCTGTCGAGCGGCGCGGTGACGGGCACGGGGCCTTGCAGGTAGCGGCCTTCGATGCGGTCGACGCCACCGGTGGAAGATCGGCGCGCGTCGGCGCCGGCCGCGACGACGGCCTCCTGCACCCCCGCGAGCAGGCCGCGCACGTTGTCCCGCCACGGCCGCAGGAGACAGCGCTCGACGAGGCTCGCCGTGGCCGCGCGACCGGCGCGACGCACCTCGGAGGTGACGAGGAACGACAGCTCCTCCCAGCGCTCCCGGAGCGGCGCGACGCGCACGACCCCGCGCGCGAAGCGCTCGTGGAGGCTCGGGGCGAGCCAGCTCGGCGGCCCGAGCTCGAAGGGCTGCGTGCTCGTCGCGACGAGGCGCGGCGCGCTGGACCCTGCGGCCTGCAGCATGGCGACGAGCGCCTCCTGGGCGTCGCGGCCCGCGGCCCCGAGCTCGTCGAGGAACAGGGTGTCGTTGCGCGCCGCCGCGAGCAGGCCCCGACGGCCGTGGTCGGTCGCGAGGGCCCCGCGCGCGCAGTCCGCGACGATCGACGGGCCCCCGTGGAGGGCGCGACGCAGCAAGGTCTCCTTGCCGACGCCCGGCTCGCCGACGAGGAGGAGGTCGGAACCAGCGTTGCGGGCGCGCTCGACCTGGGCGAGGGCGGTGGCGGTCGCGTGGCCGAGGACGAGGTCGCCGTCGCAGGCGACGGACCGCCCGCGGTAGGGCGTGGTGTCGGAGACGAAGGCGAGCAAGCAGTCACCGAGGCGCAGCGTGCGTGGATCGCCCACCGAGACCTCTCCCGCGACGTGCTGGCCGTCGACGAAGCTGCCGTGGCGGCTCGTGTCGCGCACCGTCCAGTGGCCGTCGCGCAGGCTCACCTCGGCGTGGCTGCGCGAGAGCGTGCTGTCGTCGAGCTGAAGGTCGACGGTCGTACTGCGACCGATCACCAGCGTGCCGCTCGCGGGCAGTGGGCACAGCTCGAAGCGCGGCTCGCCGCACGCGAACACGAGGGCGAGACCGGGCCGCGCGACCACCTCGGCGATGCGAACCGCGGGCAGGGTCGGATCGTCGGAGAACCCCCTCGTCATGCGCCGTCACCATAGGAGGGCCGCGGGGGCGGCGACAACCCGCGATTCCAGACCGCCGTGATCGCGCGCATCTCCCGATGGGTCTCTGCTTCGACGCGAGCGTTCCGACCTCAGAGGTCGATGACGTGCGCTTCGCGCCCGTCGCCCCCGAGGAAGCGCTGGGTGAGCTCGGCGAACGTGCGCGGGCGGTCGGTCACGAGGAGCTCGACGTCGCCGTCGCCGTGGGTGCGCAAGAGCCCCCGCGTGGACAGCATGTGCGAGAGCTCGGCGGCCGTGGCGTGCGCGCTGTCGACGACGGCCACTTCTCCCAGCATCGCCCGGGCCTCCTGCTCCAGGATCGGCCGCAGGATCGGGTAGTGCGTGCACCCGAGGACGACGGTGTCGACGCGCGCGCGCGCCAGGGGCTCGAGATACCGGCGCACCGCGAGGTGCGGCACTTCGCCCTCGATCCAGCCCTCCTCGACGAGCGGTACCAGCAACGGGGCGGCGTGGGCGGTGACCTCGGCGCGGGTCGAGATCGAGAGCACCGCGCGGGGATACGCGCCCGACGCGACGGTGCCCGCGGTGCCGAGCACCCCGATGCGCAGCGACCGCGAGGCGGCCACCGCGGCCCGCGCGCCGGGCTCGATCACGCCGAGGACAGGGAGATCCAGGTCGACGCGCAACACGTCGAGGGCCACGGCGCTGACGGTGTTGCAGGCGACGACCAGCGCCTTGATGCCGCGCTGGACGAGGGCTCGTGCGCACGCCTGCGCGTAGCGGACGACGGTCTCCGGGCTGCGCGCGCCGTAGGGCACCCGCGCGGTGTCGCCCAGGTAGAGCACGCGCTCGTGGGGCAGGGCGGCGGTGATCTCGCGGACGACGGTCAGCCCACCGAGCCCGCTGTCGAACACGCCGAGCGGCAGCGTCGGATCGAGCATCGCGCTCCCGACGCTACCACGCTAGCCCGCGGTCGCGATGGCGCTCTTGGACG
>JAEUKC010000431.1:0-14579 GCA_016794445.1 Myxococcales bacterium | reverse complement strand
CGAGCGCGCGGGCATCGGCATGGCGGACGTGGAGTTCGCGACCGAGCGGTTCCTGGCCGTGAACCAGAAGATGAGCGAGATCCTCGGCTACCCGAGGGACGAACTCGTGGGACGCACGTGGTCCTCCCTCACGCACCCCGACGATCTCGAGACCGACCGTCGGCGGATCGCCGATCTCGAGCCCGGCGGGGTCCTCACCTGGGAGAAGCGCTACGTGCGGCGCGACGGAACCGTGCTCTGGGGGAGGATCACCGTCAGCCGTCTTGCCCGCACGGAGCGCGGCGCCGACGCGGCGGTGGCCATGCTCGAGGACATCACCGAGCGCAGGCAGGCCGAGCTCACGCTGCTCGAGGTCGACAGCGCGCTCCGGGCGAGCGAGCAGCACCTGCGCACGCTGTTCGCGCTCGCGCCGGTGGGCATCGCCGAGGGCGATCCGCAGACCGGGCGCTGGCGCTGGGTGAACGAGCGCCTCTCTGCCCTCACCGGCTACTCGGCGACCGAGCTGTGCACGCTCTCGGTCCTCGACGAGCTCACCCACCCGGACGATCGCGCCGCGACGCGCGCCCTCGCCGAGGGGTTACTGCAGGGCCCTTCGAGGGAGCTGCAGACCGAGAAGCGCTACCTGCGCAAGGACGGCAGCACGGCGTGGGTGCGCGTCAACGTGAGCCCGCTCCGAGACGGGAGCGGCCAGGTCAGCGGGACGCTGGCCGTCATCGAGGACATCACCGAGCGGCGCGCGAACGAGGCCGCGCTGCAGCTGCACGTGAGCGCGTTCCAGGCCGCAGCGAACGCGGTGGTCATCACCGACCGCGACGGCACGATCGAGATCGTCAACCCCGCGTTCGCTGCGCTCACCGGCTACGACGAGCGCGAGGTCGTCGGGCAGAACATCCGCATCCTCGATTCGGGGCACGAGTCGCGCGAGTTCCACCGCGCGATGTGGGAGACCATCCTCGGCGGGGAGGTCTGGCGAGGCGAGTTCGTCAACCGTCGCAAGGACGGCTCGCTCTACCGGGAGGAGATGACCATCACCCCCCTCCGCGAGGGCGGCGAGGTGCGGCGCTTCATCGGGATCAAGCAAGACGTCACCGCGCGCAAGCGGGTCGAGGACGATCTCCGCGCCAGCGAGGACCGCTACCGCTCGCTGGTCGACAACCTGGAGGACTTCGTCTTCGCGACCGAGGCGAGCGGCGCCATCACGTTCGCCAACCGCGCCATCGCGGGGTTCGGCTACCGACCGGAGACGCTGCTCGGCCGCACCGTCGAGGAGCTGGTCCACCCGGAGGACCGCCCGGTCGTCGCGCAGCTCCGCGGCGAGTCACACCTGCCGCGGGAGCTCCGCCTGCTCGATGCGGCTGGCAAGACCCGGGTCGTGCGCATGTTCGTACGCCCCCAGCTGGTCGGCGACGACCGCGTCGGTCTCACCTGGGTCGGCGTCGATCTCACCGCGCGGCGCGAGACCGAGGAGCAGCTGCGCGCGGCGCAGAAGATGGAGGCCATCGGACGGCTGGCCGGCGGCGTGGCCCACGATTTCAACAACCTCCTCAGCGTCATCCTGTCCTACACCGACCTCGCCATCGCCGACCTGCGCGCCGAGGACCCGCTCCGGGCCGACCTCAGCGAGGTGCTCGAGGCCGGCAAGCGCGCCGAAGGCCTCACGCGCCAGCTGCTCGCGTTCAGCCGTCGCCAGGTGCTCGCCGTCGAGTCGATCGACGTCGACGTCCTGGTCGCCGGGCTCGCCAAGATGCTGAGCCGCCTCATCGGCGAGGACATCGCCCTCACGATCGAGGCCGGCGAGGGCTTGCACCCCACACGCGCCGATCGGGGACAGCTCGAGCAAGTGCTCATGAACCTCGTCGTCAACGCGCGCGACGCGATGCCCGATGGAGGAGACGTCCGCGTGAGCACCGCGAACGTCACCCTCGACGACTCCCGCGCCAAGGCGCTCGAAGTCCGGCCGGGCACCTATGTCGAGCTCGCGGTCGCCGATACGGGCTGCGGCATGGACGAGGCCACGCGCGAGCGCATCTTCGAGCCGTTCTTCACGACCAAGGGCCTCGGCAAGGGCACCGGGCTCGGGCTCTCGATGGTCTACGGGATCCTGCGGCAGAGCGGCGGGGCCATCGCGGTCGAGAGCGCCGTCGGTCGTGGGTCGGTGTTTCGGATCTACCTGCCCCGCGACGAGGGTGCAGCGAGGGGCGCTCACCTCGATCCGGCCTCCCTCGCACCACCCACCGGTCACGAGTCCATACTGGTCGTCGAGGACGAACCCGCCCTCCGCGCGCTGATCCGTCGCGTGCTCACCGCGTCGGGCTACGGCGTCCACGTCGCCGCCAACGCCGGCGAGGCTCTCCTGATCTGCGAGAAGATGGGGGCCTCCGTGCGGCTCGTGCTGACCGACGTGATCATGCCGGGCATCAACGGGAGCGAGCTCGCGCGACGCCTCGCTCCCCTGTGTCCCGCGGCGCGCGTGATCTTCATGTCCGGCTACACCGA
Organism: Myxococcales bacterium; assembly: GCA_016794445.1. Classification (GTDB taxonomy): domain Bacteria; phylum Myxococcota_A; class Polyangia; order Polyangiales; family JADJMO01; genus JADJMO01. The sequence goes on along the minus strand of JAEUKC010000431.1, from coordinate 12,083 downwards.
CGACGAGATCGCCCGCCACCAGGTGCTGGACGATCAGTTCCTGCGCAAGCCGTTCGACTGGCGCACGCTGACGCGCCGGGTGCGCGAGGCTCTGGATCGCCCGTGACCGCCCCGCTCTCCGACGCTGCCTGGCTCGCGACGCTCACCGTGCTCTGCGTCGAGGACGACGAGCTCACCCGCGACGCGCTGGTGCAGCTTCTCCGACGACGGGTCCGCAAGGTGCTCGTGGCGACCGAGGGCACCGATGGGCTCGCGCAGTTCCGGGCCGAGCGTCCGGAGATCGTCGTCACCGACATTCGCATGCCCGGCATGGACGGGCGCACGCTCGCCGACGAGATCCGCCACCTCGCCCCCGCCACTCGCGTGATCCTGACGACCGCGTTCGACCAGGCCGAGGACCTGAAGCGCGCGATCGAGATCGGCATCGAGCACTTCGTCGCGAAGCCGATCGACACCGAACACCTCGAGCGCGCGTTGCGGTCGAGCGCGCGCCGTCTGCACGGCGAGGCCGAGCTCGACCGGGCCCGTGGGCGCGAGGTCGAGAGCCTGCGCGCCCGCGAGCGCGAGGCCATGGGGCTCCTCGTGGGGGGGATGGCCCACGACTTCAACAACCTCCTGCAGAGCGTGGTCGGCAACGTCGAGCTCGCCCTCGGCTTGACCGAGCCCGGCACCGAGCTGCACGAGTTCGCCGAGAACGCTCTCCACGCGACCGCGCAGGCCATCGCGTCGAGCCATCGCCTCTCCACGCTGTCCGAGAGTTGCTACGTCGAGCTCCGCGCCGAACCCCTGGGCCCGGTCCTGGAGGCAGCGCTGGCGACGGCGCTGAATGGCTCCGACACGCGGCTGCACTTCGAGCCCCCGACGGAGCTCCCGAGGGTGGCCATGGACGCGGAGATGCTCGGCCGGGCGTTCGAGCAGATCGCGAGGAACGCCCGCGAGGCGATGAGCGATCGCGGGAGGCTGTTCGTGCGCTCTACCCAGCGAGAGGTCGCTGACGGCGAGGTGCGACGCCTGACGGCGGGGCGTTACTGCGAGATCTCGTTCAGCGACGAGGGGCCTGGCGTGCCCGAGGAGCTGCACGCGAGGATCTTCGATGCCTGCGGCTCGACCAAGCCCGGCCGCTCCGCCCACGGCATGGGCCTCGGCCTGGCGCTCGCCCGGGCCATCGTCCAGAAGCATCGAGGCGCCATCTCCCTCGCCTCGCCCGGCGGTGGGGGGGCGGAGTTCACCGTCCTGCTCCCGGTGCACGCCCCGTGACCCTGGGCCACCCGGTCGTTCAGTCCGCGGTCGACGGCATCCCGAGCACGGTGGTCACCACCCCCTGTCGGGTGACGACGGGCTGACGGCCGACGAGGCGGGCCCCCTGCCGCAGCTCCAGCGTCACCGCTCCGACAGGCACGTTGAGGAAGACCCCGACCCCGAGGCGCCCCGTCTCCTTGGCCTTCACGTCGAAGAGGTTGTTGACGAAGTACCCCTGCCGGATCGCCGGATCGGTGGAGTCGATGCTCATCGACACGCCGGCGGCGAAGCTCACGAAGCAGTCGACGGCGAACACCACGAGCTGGCCGCGGTCCGGCATGAGCGTGGTCCCGGCGACCGCACCGAGGAGGGGGAGGGTGTCGGCGGCGACCATGAACATCGGCATCTCGCTGTCGCGGGCGAGCGGCCGACCCAGGCTGAGCGCCATGTGCGCGAAGCCGGGCGCCTGGAAGTCGAAGCAACCTGCAAAGCCCGCCAGTCCCGCGGTGAGGACGAGGTCGAGGTTACCGCCTGCATCGGTCGTCCCTGCCTTGAGCGCGTTGGCTTCGTCGCACCGGTCACACTTGTCTGCACCGCACGCGAGGACCCGCGCGCCGGCGATGGGCTTCTGCTCGGCGTCGAAGGTGGTCACCTGGAAAGTGACCTTCACCTCCTTGGTGGTCGGCGCCCTCCAGCGGTAGTTGCCGACACACTGGTAGAGGCCGGTTCCGGCGACGGGACAGCCGGCGCAAGTCGTGTTGCTCCAGCACTCCTTGAGCGCCCTGGCCGCGGCGGCGCCGCTGGGATGCGCAGCGCCGCAGCTGTCTGCCGACTCGGGGTCGATGCTGACGGAGGCGAGGCACGCGGCTCGACGCTCGCACTCCCCGGCGACCTCGGCGCTCGTCACGCCGGCCTCGGCGCCCGCGTCGCCGGAGGGCGCACCGAGGCCCGACCGGATGCACGCGAGCTCCTGCGGCCCGCACGCGGCGTCGAGGCACTTGCAGCGGCCGTCGTCGACGAACAGGCCGCCGAGACCGGTGATGCCGTAACACTCCTCGGTGCAGGAGGCGCGAAAGCACCGATCCAGATCGCGGAACGGGGCCTCCTTTGCAGCGAGAGGAGACTGCTTCTCGCAGGTCGCGCGGCACTTGGCGTCATCGATCGCGCACTTCGCGATGCACTCGTAGAGCGGGCGACAGGTGCGGTTCGCCTCGCAGGCTGCTGCGACGCCCTTGCAGGTGTCCGCGGCGCAGCGCGCGCAGAGCGGCGTCGTGAACGTGATCGCGGTGGCGCTCCCCCCCTTGGGGATGGACTCGATCCCGAGCGCCGCGTCACAGCCGACCGCCCCGAACGCCATGCTGAGCGGACCACAGAGCTCGACGCCCAACCAGAACAGAGCCGCGCGACGCACCGTCGGCTACCATACCACGTGAGCATCGAGCCTCGCCGAGCCGCTCGAACGACGAAAGGAGGCTGTTGTCGGCTAGGCGTAGGAGCGGCGCAGCGCCTGTGCGCGCCGTCCTCGTCGGCCCTCGTCGGGAGTCGGTCTTCCGATTCCTGCGCCCCGAGGACCAGGCGGCCACCGCGGCGCGCATCGCGCTCCGGAGATGAGTCTCAGAAGCGGCCGATCGAGAAGTTGAAGACGGGCAGCGGCTCGTTGAACTCCTCGTAGCGGCTCAGGTTGAACCCGAGGTCGAGGGCGATCGGCCCGACCGGCGTGTCGATGGAGAGACCGGGGCCGACCGTGTAGCGGAGGCGCCACGGCTGGAACTTGCCACGCTCACGCCAGGTGTTGGCGGCGTCGAGGAAGAAGACGATGCCTCCCCACTTGAACGCGGCCAGCCGGAGCTCGATGCGCGGGTTGATGAACACGTTGCCGCCGCGGCGCGCGGTGCTCACGAGCGCGTTGCCGCACTCCGAATCCGGGAAGCCCGGGATCGCCACGGTCGGGTTGCCGCCCGTCGAGCCAGCGATCTCGCCGCACGGCACACCCGCGAGGCGCGCTCCGGGGTTGCTCAGGAGCTCGTCGATCGAGTCCTGCGGGAGCATCTGGCCGGGGAAGAACCCGCGCACGCTGTCGAAGCCACCGAGGTAGAAGAGCCGGTCGGGGTAGGTGCTGCACTCCTTCGGGTCCTTCCCCGCGCAGCTCCCGGTGTTCATGTTCACCCCCCCGCGCAGCTCGAACGCGAGCACCGACTTCCCCGGCAGGAACGGCACGCGGAAGTAGATCCCGCCGGAGCCCAGGAGGTGCCAGAACTGCTGCCGCGCCTGGTTCTCGCCCGGCGTGACGAAGCTCTGCACGTACTCCGCTTGCATGGCCAGGTAGCCGTTCTTGGTGGCGCCGAGCTTGTTGTCGCGGAAGTCGGCGATCGCGCTCACGCTCGTCGCGAGCACGCCGGTGAGCCCCTCGGGCACGCGCAGGATGTTGGCGAGGGCGGGGTTCCTGTCGATGAGCGCGGTGGAGGTCTCCTGCCCGAGCTGCTTGAAGAAGTTGCGCTCGATGGCGCCGGCGAACACGAAGCTGAGCCAGTCGAGGGGCTGGTAGGCGAACGACAGGATCGCGGTCGTGCGGTGCAGCTGGAAGTCGCGCCGCAGATCGTTGATGTCCGCGAGCTCGAGGGTGGTGCGCACGGGGCCGAGCCACGGGTTGTGCGGGGCCGAGAGCGAGAAGCTGAGCCGCCGCGCCACCTGGTCGAGCTGAGGGAGGGAGCGCCAGCGCCGGATCAGCTCGCTGTCGTAGAACTTGCATGCCTCGCCCTCCGAGCATCCGAGGAACGGCTGCTTGGAGACGCGCAGCGAGAACTTCGCCTCGACCGCGTACTGGAGCAGGTGGCGGATCTGGTAGTCGCCGACGAAGCGCGCGCCCTCACCGAGCGAGAAGCCGAGCCGGTAGTCGATGCTCTGGCGCGGCCGCTCCGAGAGCGAGACCACCACCACCTTTCGCTTGGCGGGCACCGACGGGTTGACCAGCTGGATGGCCACGCCCGAGAACGATCCGAGCTGGGCGAGCAGCTCGATGCTACGTCGCACGAGGCGCGCCTTGAACGGATCGCCGTCCTTGATCAGCAGGCGATCGCGGATCAAGTCCTCGCTCGTGCGCCGCGCGCCCACGATCTCGATGGCTTCGATGATGGTGAGCTCGCCCTCCGTCACGAGGAACCGCACCCGCGCGCGGGAGCGATCCGGCGAGTACTCGAACGTGGCCTTCACGCTCGCGAACGCGTAGCCCTCGTCCTTGTAGTAGCCCTCGAGCTGTGCCCGCGCGAGATCGACGTCGCGGAGGGAGAGCGGGTTCCCCATCTTGAGGGTCGAGCGCGCGCCGCTCCCCTTGAGGAGCACCTCGGGCGCGAACGCCTTGGTGCCCTCGAGCTTCACGTCCCAGAGATACGACCGGGGCCCGGGGTTGATCGGGATGACCACGGTGACCGACGGCGAACACGCGCGCCCCTTGAGCGGATCGGGCGAGCAGGTGGCCTTCTTGTCGGGCAGCGGGATGGGCAGGGGCAGGTGGTTTCCGTCGAAGAGGCAGAGCTTCTTCGGGTCGGGGGCGATCTGCGGCAGCGGCACGCAGCTCTTGGGCCCCGACGACTTGGGGTCGCACGCGGCGCGGGAGGGCACTGCCTCGCCGACCTCGACGAACAGGTACCCCTCGGAGCGGAACAGGTCCTTGAGGTGCTCGATGGCCTTCTCGTAGGCCTCGGGCACGAACGTGCGCGTGGGGCTCGGCCCCTCCGGTTCGGGGCGCGCGCCGCTCGCCACGCCGTCCTGCTTGCCGAGAGCGCCGTCGATCGCGCTCGAGCTCGGCATCGTGACGTTGCCGGCCTCGAGCTCCTCCTCGAGGAAGGCGTCGATCTCCTTGTCGAGGCGCTCGGGATCGAGGGCGCCGGTGAGGCACGGGTACACCCGCTTGGCGACCGAGACGATCTGGCCCTCGCGGATGCGGATGCGCAGCGTACGGATCGGGTCGCCCGGCTTGCCCAGCAGATCGGGCTCCACCTGCACGTCGAGGCGCCCGCGCCGCACGTAGGCGGCCTCGATCTTCGAGGCGAGGCGAGACGGCGACCGATCGGTCTCGTGGGCCAGGTCGAGCACCTCGAGCAGCCCCTCGCGGTCGAAGATCATCGTGCCATCGAAGGACACGAGGATCTTCGAGCCGGGGACCACGGTGACGGTGACGGTCACCTGCCCGTTCTTGCCCGTGGAGACGGCGTGCGAGACCACGGCCTGGTGGAAGCCCGCCACGCGCAGCGCGTTGCCGAGGTTGCGATCGGCGAGGTCGAGCTGCTCCTCGTCGGCGCGGTCGCCGACGGCGACCTCGTACGACGTGGCGGCGGCCTTGGCGGTCGGGTCCCAGAGCGGCAAGCCCGCGAAGACGCGGCTCCCCACCGAGGCCTGCTTGCCGGGCTCGATGGTGACCTGCACCACGACGACCAGCGGCTTGTCCGTCTCGATCGTGCTGACGGCGGCGACGCTCGAGGGGTAGCCGCGCTTCTGGTAGAGGTCCTGGATCTTCTGCTGCGCGCTCTCGAGCGACTTTTCGGTGACCTGCCGGATGTCGTAGAGGCCGGCCGCGCGGAGCATCTCCTCGTCGCCGAGCACGTTCCCGCGCACCAGGAGCTTGCGCACGTAGCGCCCGGGGACCACCACGTAGCCGACCTCGACGCCGCCCTCCTTGGCCTCGAGGGTGATCGACCCCTCGGCGAAGCCACCCGCCGCGAGCAGCCGCGCGAGCTCCTTGCGGGCCTCCTCGAGCACGAGCGGCTCGCCGATCTCGGGCAAGGTCACCAGCGGTGGCTTGGTCCAGATGTGGCCGTCGACCTTGATGGTCACGCGGACCACGTTCTTGCCCTCGAAGTCGCTCGACGCGCCGATCGAGGGCGGCATCTTCGGCAGGTCCTGGGTCTGCGCCCCGACCTGCCCTACGAGGAGCAAGCCGATGCAGAGGAGCAGGAGCCGGAAGAGGTGACGCACGGACGGGCACAAGATCGCTGGCCTTTCGGCGAGCGTCGAGTCAGAAGTCGAAATCGAGGCGCCAGCGGAGGTCGATGCCGATGTTGCCGGAGGTGGAGGTGTCGTTGACGTTGTCGTAGGCGAGCTGGACCGAGGTCCCCTTCTTGATCTGGGAGAGCTTCCACTCGATGTTGGCCTGGATCTCGCGCCGCTCGCCGATGTTGGTGGTGACGCTGGCGCGGATGTCCTCGGTGATCTTCTTGCCGAAGGTGACCTGCGGCTCGGTGCGGCCGGTGCGCAGGCTGTAGGCCGTGCCGAACCGGATGTCGTCGATGACGGGGATGGCCTGCTTGAGCGTGTCGTCCACGCCGGCCGCGCTCGCCACGAGATCGAGCCCGGCGCTGCCGACGCCGACCGCGCCCACCTGCGCGGCCTCGGCCTTGGTCATGCCGAAGTTGAGCAGGAAGAAGATGTCCTCCTGGGAGAGCGTGGGCTCGCTCGAGAGGTCGAGCTTGAGGTTCTGGCTCGTGCCCCAGACGTGCAGCTTGATGTGGTACTGCGAGCCCGCGCCCGTGGTGCCGGCCCGCGTGTAGTCGGTGGCCGCGCTGATGTCGATGTCGGGATCGATCTTGGTCTCGTCGGCGAACTTGAGCGACCCCTCGCGGATCTCGTAGGCTTGGCGCCGGAAGCGGAACACCCCGCCGCTCTGGACGAACATGTCGCCGAGCAGGCCGAAGCGCTGGTTGGTGCCCACCACCTGCAGGCCGCCCTTGCCGATCACCATCGTCATGTCGACGAGGTTGTTCTTCGCGCGGAAGCCGTGCTTCGCGCGCACGTCGACGGCGAAGCGCAGCACGTCCTTGGCCGGGTCGTAGGCCACCACCTCCGTGGGCTTCGGTGGCGCGTTCACGTCGAGGACCTTGATCGGCTTCTCGTAGAGGAAGTCCTGGATGTTGACCTCGCCGGTCACCGAGGCAGGCTCGGCCTCGATGCCGATCGCCGTGTCGCCCGGGGCCCACGTGGTGTTGAGGTCGGCGTCGAAGGTCATCGACATGGCCTTGCCGTAGGCGAAGTGCACGTCGCGCATGACCGTCTTGATGCGCGCCTCACCGGGGGTGAAGCCGTTGAGGGCGACGCCGCCCGTGACCGAGAGCTTGCCGCCGCCCATCTCGCCAGCGAGCTTCTCGATCGTCACGCCCGTCTTGGGGTCGAGCTTGATGCGCCCGTTCACCGCCACGAGCGGCAGCGAGAAGCCCTTGAAGCTGAAGCTCGCGTTCTCGAGGCCGAGCTCGCCGTCCCACGTGGGCTTGTTCAGCGTGCCGCCGATGCCGACGCGCGCGAACGCCTTGCCCTCGGCGCGATCGATCTTGGGGAAATACTCCTCGAGCCGGGACAGCGGCAGGTTCGGCAGCTCGATCAGCGCCTTGACCTTGGGATCCCCGGGCACCGTGCGGTCGATCGCGCCCTCCACGGTCAGCTCGGTCGGGAGCTCGCCGAAGCGGATCGCGAGGCGGGTCTTGGGGACCGACACTCCCTTGGTGCCGAAGGTGATGGTGGGCGTCGTGCCGGTGGTGGCGACCGACGCGTCCGCCCGGGCGACGTCGAGCGTGAGGTTCGCGAGGCTGCCCTCGCTGTCCCACCAGGCCTCGAACGGGTAGCGCTGGAGGTCGAGGTCGAACGACACCTTGCCGGTGATCGCGATCGGCGGCGGCGGTGGCGGCGCGTACTTCGGGTCGAGCGTGTCGACCGCCTCCTCCTTCTTGATCATCGCGAGGGGGCCCACGTCGAGCTGACGCACGACGACCTTGCCGCTCGCCACCTTCTTGCGCTGGTCGGTGAAGCGGAAGGCGACGAGCTTCATGGCGCCGTCGAACAGGTCCCCGTCGACCTGATATTCGCCCTGGACCGCGTCGGCGGCGTACTTGACCGGGTCGAACGGCGCGCTCGCGTTCTTGGCGTAGCAGCCCTTGGCGTCGGGCGCGGGCGAGTCGGCCATCGTCGGCAGCGGCGAGCGCAGCACGGTGAACCGCGAGGCCTTGAGGACCTGCCCCCCGACCCGCAGCGGCGACATGTAGACGTCGGCCGCGATGCGCATCGTGTCGAGCGTGCCGCCGACCTCGGCGACCGCGTCGACCGTGCCCTTGATGGGGATGGTCGTGGCGGGCATCGAGCTCAGCGACTCGAGCGCGAGCCCGGCGACGGTGGTCTTGAAGTCGAGCTTGCCGCCGCGGGTCATCTTGCCCGAGACGACGACCGCGCCGCCGCCCTTCTTCTGCAAGGTGGCGGAGTGCACGTCGAGGTCCATCCCGAGGCCACCGCCGTCGAGATCGAACCAGTGGACGCTGAGATCACCCGTGCCACCGGAGAAGCGCTCGCCGAACAGGTCGAGCACGAGCACCTTGGCGGTTGCGTCGAGGTCGAGCTTGCCCTTGCCGCACGGGTCGCCCTCGCCGCCGACGAGGAAGCGACCGCGCGCGTCGAAGCCGAGGTGGCCCTGGATGCCGTCCCAGCGCGGGTCCTTGTCCATGCCGAAGATGGCGTAGAAATCCTCGAGCGCCATGTTGGAGCTCTTGGCGAGCACGTCGATCACCGGGCCGGCGGGCCGCCCGAGATCGAGGCGCATGCTCGGCACCTCGTAGCGCGACTCGCCCTTCTTGGCCTTGGCCTGCTGCACCTCGACCACGGTGTTGTCGAACTCGAACGCACCGCTCTCGATGTCGCCGAGGCCGAACTTGTCGAAGGTGAACCCGGCGAGCTGCATGGTGCCCTTGCCGCGCGGGTGGTCGAACGTGGTGCGCATCTCGAGCGCGAGCTTGCCGGTCCCCGCGATGGGGAACGCGGTGATCGGGCTCGCGTCGGCGAGGTCGACCGGGTCGGCGGTGGCGTCCACCTCGAGCTTGTTGTCGAAGCCGAGCTGCACGCGGGCCGCGAGCTTGGTACCGCCGAACGCGGCCGAGAGGTGCTCGAACGCGAGGTACGCCGGGCGCACGGCGACCTTGCCGCTGACGGCCGCGGCGCCCCCCGTCTTGGGCGCGAGCCCGATGAGGTGGCCGGGGTTCGGGCCGTCGAGCGCGCGCGCGGCGAGCTCGAAGTGCTGCGACTTGACCTCGACGCCGCCGTCGAGCTCCAGCGGATCGAGGTGCCCCGACAGGCTGACCTTGGCCTCCTTGAAGTCCCACCGCACGTGAGGATGGCGGGTGATCCCGAGCTCGTAGACGAGCCCTCCCATGCCGAGATCCTTGATGTCGACGGTGGCGCGGAGCGGGAGCTGCTTCTTTTCGCCAGGCACCTCGGTGAGCCGCGCCTCCACCTCGGACAGGGTGACCTTGCCGCCGCCGTACTTCACGAGCTCGAGGCGATGGGTGCCGACGACGAGGCCCGGGTCGAGGTAGACGTCACCCTCGAGCGACTCCCCGAAGCGGAACTGCGAGAAGCGCAGGTCGTGGGCCTGGAGCCGACCGCGCGCCTTGGCAGTCGTGAGCGAGGCGAGCGGCTTGTCGAGGTCGACCGACGCGGCGAGGTCGAGGTCGAGCGTGAGCCACCCGTCGAGCGGCGGCAGCGCGACGTAGCGCGTCGCGAGCAGCGCGGGCGCGGTGACGACCACCTTGCTGCCGGTCTTGCCGAGCGAGAGCCGCGGCTTGCCGTTCTCGGCCTTGGGCAGCTCGAGCTCGACGCGCGCCAGATCGAGGGCGAGCATCTGGTCGGGCGTGGTGGCGCCCGGCGTGCAGGAGGGCTCGGGGCTCCTCCCGAGATCGTGGTCGAGGCGCGCGTCGAGGGTGAGGCGGCGGAGCTCGAGGGTGCGCGCGTTCGGCGCGTCGGTGAGGCGCACGTTGACCGCGAGCTGGCAGAGGGCGTCGTCGTCGTACGCGAGGTACGGCTCGAAGCTCTTCGCCGACTGCGGGTCGAAGCGATCGGGCAACGGCAGCGGATGCAGCTGCTTGCGCTGGGTGTGGAGCGCGCCCTTGGCCCGCTTGAGGCGCGCGTCGTACACGTACGTGGCCTCGCCGCTGACGTCGACGTCGAGGTCGAGCGCCGAGAGCTCCGCGGACGCGGTGGTGACGCCGCCGTCGACGACGCGCACGCGGAACGTGCCGTGGGTGATCGCGAGCGTGCGGATCGGCGGCTCGAGGGAGGTCTCCTTGGGCTTGTCCGCCTTCGGGGGCAGCTTCAGCGGGAGGTTCGTGAGCTTGCCGTCCGTGACCTCGGCGTCGACGACGGGGTCGAAGATCTCGACGCCGTCGATGACCGCGTTGCCCGAGAGGAGCGAGAAGGGGCGCACGGTGACCCGCGCCTCGGCGACGGTGAGGAACGGCCGCGCGCGATCGGTGCTCTCGACCCGCACGTCGCGCAGCACGATCCCGGGCGGCCACGTCGGGCGCTCCATGCGCAGCTTGAGGTCGAGGTTGGTCTCCTTCTTCACCAGCGCGATCACGCCCTGCTCGATCCGCGCGCGGACCTTCGGCAGCCGGAGGAGGAACGGCACGGCCACGACGGCGAGCCCGACGACCACCTGCACCAGCAAGAACAGGCCTGCGAGCCAGCGACCGAAGTCGGGCCCTCGCAGGTGGAGCAGGTGGCGGCGCGTCACGCAAAGGTCCTAGGCAATTCCTAGCCCATGGGGAAAGAAGCTGCCTCCTCGACGATGGGCCATGGAGGTGTAGACGGATCCGGACTGGGATCCGTTCACCCGGTCACAGGTCGAAGGTGACCCCGATGGCCAGACCGAGTCGGGTCGAGCACAAGGTTTCTTCGGCAGATCCGCTGATCAGCCGCTCGCCCTGGAGGGCCAGGTAGGGCTCCCAACCGTCGAGGCGCACCCGCACCCCGAGCTTGCCGGTGAACAAGGTGCCGCCGAGATCGGTGGGGACCGGGCTGCGGACGCGCACCCAGACCCCGTGCACGGACCCCTCGACGAAGGGAGCGACGTCGGTCGTCAGCACCACCCAGCGCAGCGACAGGCCGAACGACCACTCCTGGATGCTCGCCTTCTGTGCCGTGAACGCGCTCGTGGGACCCTCGCCGGCGCGCGCCGCGAACCCGCTCTCGGCGTAGACGCCGATCCCGCTGTCCCACTGGTAGCCGGTGCCCACCCGCACGCCGGCGCCGCCGAAGGCCCGGAGCTCCGGGGTCTGCACCGTGCTGCCCGCGTGCACCCCCGTGACCGCCGCCCAGTGGCCGAGGGCGGGCTCGTCGACGTAGGTGGCCGCCGACGCGTCCGCCGCGCAGCAGAGCAGGGACGAGACCAGGAGGGCACGCATGCCCCAGGGTCGGCGCCGGCCTGGGCGGAGTTGCGCGTTATCCGACGATGGAGAAGCGCAGCTCGCGCTTCTCGCCGTTGCGGATCATCGAGACGCGGATCTCGCTCGCCACGCCGAGCGAGCGGAAGGCCTTGTCGGCCTGGTAGTCGCGCTCGATGGGGAAGCCGTTCACGCGGGTGATCACGTCGCCGACCTGCACGTCGACGCCCTTCCACATGTCGCCGTGCAGCGCGACGATGCGCCAGCCGACGAACTTGCCCTTGTCGTCGAGCTCCGGGTCGACCTCGACGTGGGCGAGGAACTTCCCGAGCCCTCCCGCGACCGCCGTGTCGACGGCTTCGCGCGAGACGGAGTCCTTGGGCTGCGCCTCGATCGGCGGAGCCGAGGACTCCTTGAGCGCGACCCGCGAGGGGGCGGCGGGCTCCTTGGCCCCGGCGCACGCGACGAACGCGAGCGCCGCGCCGAGCGCGAGGGCACGAGCAGGACCGACGGCCATGGTGGTGGTCTAACGGCCACGAGGACCTCGGGCAAACTTCTCGGTCGCACGGGGGCACAAAACGCCGAAGCGGCCCGGAACAGGCCGCCCCAGCGTCACGCCGCCCCTGCGGCTCGCTTCCGCTCACTTCTTGGCGGCGG
>JAEUKC010000415.1:0-24653 GCA_016794445.1 Myxococcales bacterium | reverse complement strand
CGCTCACCTACGACTTCGAGAGCGGCGATCAGGGGTTCACCCACGCGCCGCTCTCCACCTACGCGAGCGACGATCCGTGGAAGCGCGGCACGCCCAGCGGCACGACGACGTGCCACGGCGGGACGAAGTGCTGGTCGACGGGCCTGACCGCGGCGTACACCAACTGTCAGACGGCGGAGCTGCGTCTCCCCACGATCAACCTCAGCGCGTGCGCCGGGTCGACCAAGAAGGTCACGCTGTCGTTCTGGCACTGGTACGACTTCGAGGCGAAATCGTCGAGCAAGTACTGGGACGGTGGCCTCTTGCAGATCTCGACGGACGGCACGACGTGGACCGACGTCACGACGAGCCAGGCCTACGACGGGGCGATCACCGGCGACTACACCGGCTGCTCGCCCACGCCGCTCGTCTCGGGCAAGTCGGGGTGGTCGGCCGCGATCCCTGGCGGGGCGTGGAAGCAGGTGACGTACGAGATCAACGCGCCCTACCGCGTGGCCGCACTGCGGCTGCGGTTCATCTTCGGCAGCGACGCCGCGACCACCAAGCGCGGGTGGTTCATCGACGACGTGAGCATCACCTCGAGCCCGTGACGGCGCCCGCGGCCCATCGCGTCGACACACCTGGCCGATCGGCGCATCCTTGCATGATGCGCAGCCTTGCTGTCGTCACCGTGATCGCCACGCTGGTCCTCCGAGTCGAGCACGCCCGCGCCTGCTCGCCGCCGCCTCCCGCACCAAACGTCGCGATCCCGCGGCCCGGAGCGGTTGCTGTCCCGACGTTCGTCGACATCGTGGTCATCGGCGGAGAGGACGGGACCGTGATGGTCGACGGCGGCACCAAATCCGTCACGCTGAAGGCGTGGGGGGTGGGGCGTGGCTACGACGACGTCACCAAGACCGCCGGGACGTTCTCCCGGTATCGACCGACCACCGAGCTCGAACCGTCGACCAAGTACTCCGTGAAGCTCACGACCAGCAGCGGAACGCGCGAACTCAGCTCGTTCACGACGGCCACCGGGTACAGCAAGCCCACGGGGACCGCACCGAAGCTGAAGGGCGCGACGTACACCCGCGTGCGCTACGCAACGTCGGACATCGGCGCTGGAGCATGCATCTTCTCCGAGTACCACGGCTTCGCGACGTTCGACTGGGAGCTCGGAGCGTTTCCGGACACCCCGCCCGACTCGGTCGTCCACGTCATCTCGGTTGGTCCGCAGTACGGTGGCCCCGGCGCCAGCATGCACTGGGTGGGCACCACCCCCTACCCTGGCCTCGCGGCCACCGGCGACAAGCCCATCCCCCTCGGCTACATCGAGCCGTACTTCGATCCGACGCGAGTGTATTGCACCGCCGTCTCGGCATGGCCCTACGGCCAGGCATCGCTTCCACTCACCAGCACGCCGACATGCGGCTCCGTCGTCCAGCGCTCGGCGGCGGGCGCACCACCGTCTCCGGTGATCACCGACGGAGATGCGGGCATGACCGACGCGGGCATGACCGACGCGGGCATGACCGACGCGGGTTCGACGGATGCTGCCGCAACAGACGCTGCGAGCGCTTCGCCCGACTGCGGCCCGACGGCCGCGGCCGCTCCATCGGCCGAGAGTGCAGGCTGCTCCTACGGTGGAACGGGGGCTGGCAGTGCACTCGCCGCTTGCGTTGCGCTTGCAGCTGGATCCATCCGGAGTCGACGTCGGAAGCACCAAGATCGTCCGTGATAGGGTGTCGGCCAGCCATGCGGGCGTGGTGGTGCGTCCTCTTCTTGCTGTCGGGGTGCTTGCGCCCCGTCCGCACCGTCGAGCGACTGGACGACACGAGCTCGGTGGCCGTGGGGGCGCACGCCATCCAGGGCTCCCTCTCCGCGGCGGTGGAGGTGCGCAGCGAGGACCCGAGCGTGGTGTCGGTCGAGTGGATCTCGCGCGACCCCTCGCTCGCCAGGATCGCGGGCTCGTTCTATTTCGATCGCGAGCACGATCACCGTCCCGACGACCTGTTCGTCGACGTTCGCGCCCATCGAGAGGGCGTCACGCGCCTCCTGTTCCTCGATGCAGACGGCGCCCTCATCGGTCGGGCCACGGTCGGCGCCACCCAGCCCCAGAAGGTCGACCTCGGCGGCGAGGGGTTGCCGTTCGTCCTCGTCGGACATCGCCACTGGCTGCCGGTCTGTGTCTCGGCGGGCATCCACCACCTCGCCGCCCGCGGCATCGGCGTCTCGGCGGAGGGCGCGCTGACCGACGCGATCGAGGGCACGGAACGGTGGGGAGGAGTCTGGTTCGAAGCGCACACCCCGGGGATCGGCACCATCACCACGACGGTCGGCGGCGTGAAGGGCACACGGACGGTTCGGGTCATCCGTCCCTCCGACATCGACGCGATCCACCTCGACCCTCATTCGTGGGGCGTCTCGTATCGGCTCCTCCACCACGGCACGGCCGTCCACGGTCCCGCGTGTACGTGGCAGACCAACGGAGAGGGCGTGGAGCTTTTTGACGTCTTCAGAACCGACGTGAGCGGCCCGCCGATGGGCAGCGTGCGCGTCCGACCCATCATGTCGGGGACGCTGCGCATCACATGCCACGTCGGGCCGGCGCAGGCGACGACCGAAGGGGAGTTCCGCCCATGGTGAGCCGCACGGGTGGCGCAGGCCTGGCTCTGCTCCTCGGCGCCTGCAGCAGCCCTCCCTTCGCCGCGTTGGCACCCCCGACGCCGCGGGCGGTGCTCCCCGATCGACCCCAGGTGCTGGTCGGTCAACGTCACTCGCTGAAGTACAGTCCCATGGACACCCACGTGACCTTCGGCGGGGCGATCGTCGCCGGTCCCCCTTGCGAGCTTCCCGATCACTGTCCTTCGTTCGTCGCGACCACGACGGGCACCGGGACGATCGATCTCGAGCATGCTGGGCATCGTCGCCACATCGACGTCCTCGTGGTCGACGCGGTCGACGAGATCGAGATGCCACGATCAGTCTGGGCGCAACCGGGATGGGTCCGCGTCGGCTACCGGCTCTGGAAGGGAGGCCGACCCGTACTCGGTGCCTGCACCCTGGTCGCAGAGGGTGACCTCGGTCCGGTGCTGGGCTTCAGCGCCGGCTCGCTCGCCTGGTTCCGGCCGCGTCGCGACGGGTACGCGCGCGACGCGCAGTGGGAAGGGCGCATCGACCTCGGGACCGTCCGCTTCGGTGAGGGACGCGTGCGCTGTCGGGTGGGCTCGCTCGAGGCCACCACGGTCGTCACCATCGGGCCGTGACCAGGCGGTGGCGGTCTCGGTATCTTCCCCAACATGACCGCCTCCACCGAGCGCTTCGGCGACCGCGTCGCCGACTACGTGCGCACGCGCCCCGGCTACCCCGACGCGCTCGTCACCTTGCTCACGCGCGAGCTCGGGCTCTCGCCCGCGACCACGCGCGTCGTCGACGTCGGCTCCGGCACCGGCCTCTCCGCCCTGCCCTTCTTGCGCGCGGGGTTCGCAGTGACCGGCGTCGAGCCCAACGCCGGAATGCGCGCGGCGGCCGAGGATCTGCTCCGCGACGAGCCGCGCTTCACGAGCGTGGCGGGCACCGCCGAGCAGACCACCCTGCCCGACACCGCCGCCGATCTGTTGATCGCCGCGCAGGCCTTCCACTGGTTCGACCGCGCCGCCGCGCGCGCCGAGGCCCGCCGTGTCCTCGCGCCCGGAGGGCACGCCGCGCTCGTGTGGAACGACCGGCGCCTCGTCGGTGACGCGTTCCACGAGGGCTACGAGGCCGCGCTCCTGCGGTGGGGCACCGACTACCAGGCGGTGCGCCACGACCAGGTGGGTGAGGCGGCCCTCGCCGCATTCTTCGGCGACGCGCCCCGCAGCGCCGTCCTCGACAACCACCAGGACCTCGACCGCGAGGGCCTCGTGGGCCGCGCGCTCTCCTCGTCGTACGTGCCGAAGGCGGGGCAGCCCGGTCACGAACCGCTGATGAACGAGCTCGATCGGCTGTTCTCCGCCCACGCGCGCGAGGGTCGCGTGCGCATCGTGTACGACACGCGCGTGTGGTTCGGGCCGCTGACCGCCCGGTGAGGTTGTCGGCGCGCGAGGCCTTGGGTAAGGGGCGCCATGCACCTCGCTCGTCCGCTCGTCGCCCTCGCCCTCTCGACCGTGCTCTTCGGCGCTGCCTGCAAGGAGGACAAGCCCGCGGACCCCGGCAAGGACAAGAAGGAGAGCAAGGGCGAGGACAAGAAGGCCGACGACAAGAAGGCCGACGACAAGAAGGCCGACGACAAGAAGGCCGACGACAAGAAGGCCGACGACAAGCCCGAGAAGAAGCCCGACGACAAGAAGGCCACCCTCGCGCCGCCGGCCAAGCAGGCGCCCAAGGCCGCCGACAAGAGCAAGGTCGCCGCGTACTGGAAGGCCATGACCGAAGGCCGCAAGGCCACGGTCGCCAAGAACTACGACGACGCGGCGAAGGCCTTCGACAAGGCCCTCGAGGCGATCCCCGAGGACGCGCGCGCGATCTCCGAGCGCGGCTACGCGCGCGTGCTCGCCAAGGACTGGAAGGCCGCCGTCGCCGACCTCGACAAGGCCGCCGCCCGCACCAAGGACAAGAAGCTGCTCGGGCAGATCTGGTTCAACTACGGCCTCGCCGCCGAGGGCCAGGGCCAGAAGGAGAAGGCGCGCGCCGCGTTCGCGCGGTCGAACGAGCTCAACCCGAGCAAGGCCGCGAAGGCCAAGCTCGGCGCCGAGTCGGTGTGCGTGGCGACCACGTCGTCGGACGCGCCGAGCGCGGCCACGGTGCACGACTCGTGGAAGGCGGCCTACGAGGCGATGCAGAAGGAGGAGGAGGCCCTGCCCGCGTGGACCGGCGAGGCCGAGCTCTCCGCGATCTGTCAGCCGGGCTGGAAGAAGGACAAGGCCTGCGCGGCGACGCCGGTCGGCTTCATGATCAAGAACCTGTTCCTGCTCGTCCCGGCGAAGGACGGGAAGATCCACCGCTACGCGCTCGCGATGGTCGGTGGACGCTGTGGCGGCGAGATCGAGTCCAAGATCGCGACCGACACGACCGACCTCGTGCACCTGCACTGGCGGTCGCGGCAGGGCCTGCCGGTGTTCGTCACCGAGAAGAACGGCGAGATGGTCCCGTGCGGCGAGACCGACACGGAGTGCTCGACGGCGTGCGGCGAGGAGAACGACGACTTCGGCGACCTGTTCGTCGACAAGCAGACGGGCGTGGCGGACGCCTACGTCGGCCGCGCGGGGAGCGACGACGGCAAGGATCCGGTGATGGTGACGCTCGAGGCGCCGGTGGTGAAGGTGAAGGGCAAGGGCTGCGACAAGGAGCTCGTGCTCGCGAAGTGAACCCGGAGCGGGCAAACCATTCGGCCGCGCTCAGAACGCGGCGCCGAAGAGCAGGTTGCCCTGCAGGAACCAGTCGGGCTTGCCGTTGCGGGGGCCGATGTCGGCGACCCCCAGTGAACCGATGACACCGAACTGCGGCGCCACGAACAGCGCGGCGCCGCCAAGCTCGAGCAGCTCGAAGCGGTAGCCGACGTTGGCCTCGAGGAAGAGCGTCGGCGTGCGGTAGTCCTTCCCGTCGACCTTGTTGCGACCCCACGCGTAGCCGGCGTCGAGCAGCGCCTCGACGTGCAGGCCGCGCCACAGGTACTGCCGGGCGCCGAGGACGATCATGTACTCGTCGATGTGCTCGACGACGTCGTGGCTGATGTGCGGCCGGAGGAAGGCCCCGACCACGAGGTCGGTGCGCAGGCCGCCGGGGTTGCCGGTCAGCGTCCGGGTGAGCTTGGGCTTCACGATGCCGACCGTCGGGACGAACGGCTGGACGGCGTCGATCTCGAGGGACCAGGGGCGTGCGGCCGGGACGGTGGACGTGGCGACGTCGGCGCCGGCGAGGACGGCGAGGAGGGGGACGATCATGCCGCGAGGTTGCGTCTTTCGCTGGCGCCACGCCATGCCCACAGGCGACAATGGGTGTTGCATTCATGAAACAGAGGTCCCGCCCGAGATCGCGCCGCGACGTGAACACTGTCGACGAGACCGGCGTGCTCGGCGGCATCGACCTGCTGCGGGCCCTCGACGAGACCCGCAGCGCCACCAAGACCGCAGCCCGCCTGAAGACCACGACCGCGACGGTGCTGCGGCACCTCGAGGCGCTCGAGGCCCGCCTCGGCGCGCGCCTGTTCGATCGCTTGCCGACGGGGCTGCGGCCCACGCCCGCCGTCGACCTCGCGCGCCCCTGGGCGGAGCAGGCCCACGCGGCGGGCGCGGCGCTGCTCCGGGAGATCTGCAACACCGAGCAGACCGCTTCGGGCGTCGTGCGGCTCGCGGTGCCGCCCGCCGTCGCGGCGCTGTTCGTGGTGCCCGCGCTGCCCTCGCTACGCCTGGCCCACCCGGACATCGTGCTCGAGCTCGCCCCCGCGACCGCGGTCGTCGACCTCACGCTGCGCGAGGCGGACCTCGCGATCCGCACCTTCCGCCCGGAGAGCGGCGACCTCGTCGTGCAGCGGCTCGCCCGCGCGCGCCTCGCGGTGGTGCGCGCGCCGAGCCTGCGCTTGCCGCGGGGGCACGACCCGCGGGTGTCCCTGCCCTGGCTCGGCTGGGATCGCAGCCTCGCCCACATCCCGGAGATGTCCTGGCTGCTCGCGAACGTGACGGAGTCGCGGATCGTCTTCCGCGCCACCGAGCTCTCGATCCTCCTCGGCGCTGCGCAGCAGGGCGTGGGCGCGCTGGTGGTGGCCGAGCCGGTCGCGCGCCGGGCCGGCGGTCTGGTCGAGGTCGACGTGGGCCCGATGCCGTCGGGCGGCGTGCACCTCGTCGCCCATCGAGCCCTCCGCGGCGTCCCGCGCGTCGCTGCGGTCTGGGACTGGCTCCTCCGCTCGTTCACCCTCGAGACCTGAGGGCGCACAGCGCCCGACGGGCTGCTAGCGTCGGGGCATGCGGATGGTTTCGCGCCTCTTCCTGGCCTCGTTCCTCGCTGGCTGCAGCGACGCGACGAGCGCACCCTCCGAGGACGTCGGGGGCGACGCCTTCGCTGCCGACTCGCTCGTGACGGACACGTCCCTGGCCGACGTCCCCGTGGCCGAGACGTCGTCCGCGCTCGACTCCACACCCCCCACCGATGCGGGCGCGGACGTCGCAGCGCCTTGCGAGCCCTTGCCGAGCACGATCCCGATCGGGACCACCGGGGCCCTGACCGACACCTCCGCGACCGCCGAGCGCCGGCTCGTCCTCATGGGCGGCGGGGCCGAGGTCGACGAGGCCTCGCGACTCTTCGTGCAAGGGGCGAACGGTGGCGACGTGCTGGTGCTGCGCGCCACCGGCAGCGTCGACAGCTACACGGGCTACTTCGGCAAGGTCGGCGCGACACCGGCGGCGGCCTCGATCACGACGCTGCTCCTCGCCGACGCCGCCGCGTCGAGTCCGCCCGCGGTGGCCTGCAGGGTCGATCGCGCCGAGGCACTGTTCCTGGCCGGCGGCGATCAATGGAGCTACCTCGGCGTCTGGAGCACGGGCCTGCAGGCGCACTGCCAGGCGCCCTCGAGGGCCGTGGGCGGCACGAGCGCCGGGAGCATGGTGTTCGGCGCGTACGCCTTCACGGCCGAGAAGGGCAGCGTCACCTCCGCGACCGCCCTCGCCGAGCCACGGGGGCCGGCGATCACGGTGCGCAAGTCCCTCTACGAGCAGCCCGAGCTCGCGCACGCGCTCGTCGACACGCACTTCTCGCAGCGCGACCGCGAGGGCCGCCTGCTCGTGTTCGCGGCGCACATGCTCGCGGCCGGCGATTCGCCGGCGCTGGCGATCGGCATCGACGAGGACACGGCGCTCGTGATCGAGGGCAAGAGCGCGCGGGTGCTCGGATCGGGCGCCGTGCACGCCTACCTCGTGGCAGGGCCGCTCACGACGTTCAGCGTCGGCAGCGCGCTCGGCCTCGGCGGCATCCGCCACCGGGTGCTCCCGAGCGGCACCACCACGCCGTGGCCTCCTGTTCCGGGAGACATCTTGCTCGAGGTCGCCTCCGGGAAGGTGCGCAAACTCTGAAGCGTCGACGGGCCCCCTCCTCCCGGGGAGAGGGCCCATCGATCTCAGCTGGCCTCGAGCAGCGTCCGGGCCAGCGCCGTCGGCACCGGCTCGTAGCCGTCGACGCGCACCGTCGCGCCGCCGCGTCCGCCGGTCATCCCGCGCAGGCGGGAGACGTAGTCGAACGTGGCGGCGAGTGGCGCGCGTCCGTCCACGACCACCACCGAGCCGCGCGGCGTCACCCCGCGGACGAGGCCGCGTCGCGACGCCAGATCCCCGGTGACCGCGCCGACCATCGTCGCGGGCACGGTCACCTCGAGCGCGGCCACCGGCTCGAGGAGCACGCACCCGGCGCCGCGGACGGCGGCCTGGAACGCGCGAGAGCCAGCGACCTCGAACGCCGCGGCGTCCGAGTCCTTGACGTGGAAGTCGCCGTCGACGAGGCGCACCACGACGTCCGTCACCGGGTGACCGGCGAAGACGCCGCGCTGCGCCGCGCCGCGCACGCCCTTCTCGACGGCCGGCACGAACTCCCGGGGGACGACGCCGCCCACCGTCTCGTCGACGAAGGTGACGCCGGTTCCCCGTGCGCTCGGATCGACCACGAGGGTGACGACGGCGAACTGCCCGGCGCCCCCGTTCTGCTGGACGTGCCGCCACTCGGCCCGCGCCGTGGTGGCGACCGTCTCGCGATAGGCCACCCGCGGCGTCCCCGTGACGACCTCGACGTCGTGCGCGGAGCGCAGTCGGTCGACGACGACCTGGAGGTGCAGCTGGCCCATGCCGGCGAGGATCATCTGCCCGGTCTCCGGGTGGGTGGAGACGCGGATCGAGGGATCCTCGACCAGCAAGCGACCGATCGCGGGCGAGAGGTGCTCCCGATCCGAGGCGGTCCTCGGCTCGATGGCGACCTCGACGACCGGCTCGGGCGCGTCGATGGCCTCGAGCACCACCGGTTGGCGCGGCGCGCACAGGGTGTCCCCCGTGCGCAACGCGCGCAGCCCGGTGACGGCGACGATGGCCCCCGTGCGCGCCTCGGCGATCTCCTCGCGCTCGGCGGCGTGGAGGAGGAACATCCGGCCGACGCGCTCGCGGACGCCCCTCGACGACACGAGCACCTGCTGTCCGGCGACGAGCGTCCCCGCGTAGATGCGCAGGAACGAGACGACGCCGGCGCTGCGATCGCTCACGGTCTTGAACGCGAGCGCGACGAGGGGCTCGTCGTCGTGCGGACGCACCGAAACCGCGTCCTCCGCTCCGGTCCCCATCACGGGGGGCAGGTCGGCGGGCGACGGCAGGTACGCGACGACGGCGTCCAGCAAGGGCTGGATGCCCCGGTTCTTCAGCGCGGAGCCGACGAGCACGACGAGGATCGCGGACGAGAGCGTGCCCTTGCGGAGCGCGCGCTCGAGCGCGGTCGTCGACACCTCGGTGCCGGCGCAGAAGCCCTCCATCACCTCGTCGTCGAGCTCGGCGAGGAGCTCGACGAGCGAAGCCCGCGCCGCCTCGACGCGCGCCAGCTCTTCGCCGACGAGCGGCTCGGAGACGCAGGTGCGCCCGCGATCGCCTTCTTCGAAGACGAGCGCGACGCGACGGAGCACGTCGAGGACGACGGTGCCGCCCCGCGCGGAGAGCTGGACGAGGGCCGGCCGCGCGCCGAGCCGTTCACGCAGCTCGCGCACGCAGAGGTCGACGTCCGCCCCGGGCTTGTCGATCTTGTTGACGAAGACGAGGCTCGGGACGCGGTGCTTGTCGGCCTGGCGGAAGACGGTCTCGGACTGGCACTCGACGCCACAGGCGGCGTCGAGCACGAAGACCGCGCCGTCGAGCACGCGCAGGCTGCGCTCCACCTCGACGGTGAAGTCGATGTGGCCCGGGGTGTCGATCAGCTGGAGGCGATGCGCGACGCCCGCCTGGGCGCCGGTGGTCGGGGTCCAGGAGACGGTCGTGGCCGCCGCGGTGATCGTGATGCCGCGTCGACGCTCCTCGGGGAGGTGGTCGAGCACGGTGTTGCCGTCGTGCACCTCTCCGGCGCGCCGGATGCGACCGGAGAACACGAGGAGACGCTCGGCGAGCGTGGTCTTGCCCGCGTCGACGTGGGCCATGATGCCGAGGTTGCGGAGACGTTCGAGGGGGATGTCGCGTGGCATGGTCGGGTCCTCTCGCGCACGCGGAGACGCGTGCGACGTGGAAGGGCTCGCCGCCAGATCGCCGAGGATTCAGCGCAAAAAGCAGCGAGGCCGGTCTCGCGGTAGAGCGGAGCCGGCCTCGAGCACGCGCGATGATGCGCCGCCTACGGACCTGCTCCGCCGTCGGAAAATGTGAGGGTCACGCAGGGCAACATGGTCCGTCTCCTATGCAGCACGCGAAGAGCTTCGTCAAGGCGTGCGCGTGAGCCGAGCGCAAGCGAAGCGCGGATCCGCGAATGGCGACGCCGCACCGTTGGGTGCACACTCTCGGTCGATGGCTCGTCTCCGGCCGCCGCTGCCGATCGCATACAGCGTCCTCGCGCTCTGCGCGGCAGGCTGCGACGAGCCACGACGGATAGACACGGAGGCAGGCATCCTCGAGGTCGACAGCGCGGTCCCCCTGGCGTGCGCGACTCCGGTCGGCGCGACGCCCACGGCGCTCCGCCTCGCCGGTCGGTTCGGCAGCGACGCCGGCGTGCAGACCGTCCTGGTCGACGCCTATTTCCCGAAGGGCCGCGTCCCGGGCGCGCCCGTGTACCTCACGCAACGTGCCTCGGTCGGGGTCCTCCTCGCGCAGGGCACGTTCGGAGCGGATGGCAGCTCCACGACGCTCACGCTGTCCGATCCAGCGTGTCGCGACTCGTTGACCGGTCGATTCGCTGGACCGAGCGACGGCTTCGTCGGCGAGGCCTCGCACAACCTCTCGTACACCGACGTGCTCCGGCTCGTCCGGGGTCACGTCGAGCTGTGCCCGGCCGGCGAGGCCTCTGCGCTGGAGACCGCGGTGCCGCCCCGCCTGTTGCCCGGGCAGAGACTCGTGGTCACCACGAACGTCCCGGTCGACGTCACGACCCTTTCGACCCTCGCGACGACCCCATCCCGCAAGGTCTTCCCGTACGGAGAGGGCACCGCCTTCAGCGCCTCGATCACGACGGCCCCGTGGACGGCGGCGGCGCTCGATCTCTCGGGGGTGAAGGACGTGATGGGCCGCCCGCTCGGGCTCGGTCTCGTCCCGATCGAGGCCCTCACCGCGGACGTGGTCGACGGCACCTTCGCGACGCCGATTCCCGCTGGCGCCGGGCTGGGTCCTGTCGACGTGGGGGGCGGCGTCCTCTACCTCGGGAACGACGAGGGCTACCTCAGCGTCGTGTCCCTGGGGAACGCGAAGCCCGCAAGGACGCTGCGGATCCGTCACCGATTTGCTTGCGACCCTGGCGACACGCCGCACGCCGAGGCCGGGCTCGTGTCCGAGACCGGCAGGCTCGTGTCGCTCGACGGCGCGTGCGGTGACTTCGTGGATCGAACCGTCACCCTGCCCGAGGGGGGACGATGGGCGCTCACCGTCAACGGCTTGGCCATCTCCTCGAGCCCCTGCAACTACCCATCGAGCCACCCCACCGCGATCTACGCGGTGGACGAGGCCGCGTTCGAGTAGCGCCCGTCACTTCGGGATCGGATCGGTCGGCGGGACCAGGAACAGCACGGTGCGCCGGTCGAGCTTCACGCCGCCCGGCATGCCGAGCACGTCGATGAAGGCGTTGAAGAACTGCGCGATCGACTTCGGCTTCACCGTGGTGTTGGTCTTCGGGACCACCTCGAAGCACACCAGCGTGCCGACCGTCACCGCGGTGAACGTGTCCTTGATGCCGTCGCCGTCCGTGTCCTTGGCCGCGTGCGCCGGGCACCCCGCGGCGGCGTCGCCCTCGTCCATCGCGCGCAGGGCCTTCATGAACTGCAGCGCGTCCACCGGCTTGCCGTCCTCGCCGGGCGCGTTCGTCGGGTCGTTGCTCGGCACCGCCGTCACGTCGAACTGGCTGCCGACGCTGATCGCCTGGATCGCCTTCACGACCGAGTCGGTGAGCCCCGTGCCGTCGGACTTGTAGAGGAAGTTGAGCCGGCAGGTCCCGCCCGGACCCGTGGCCGCGCGGCCCGCGCCGTCGACGCCGGTACAGCAGCCCTTCCCGCTCTTGCACGCGCCGAAGGCCACGACGGGGAGGTTGCTCTTGGTCGCGTCCGAGAGCTCGTTGGCCTGCGCCTCGTCCGGCGGCGGCGGCGTGTACCCGGGGTAGGACCACACGGCCATGAGATCGACGAAGCGCGCGTTGCGGTCGGCGAAGGCCTTCTTGGTGTCCTCGAGCGACGGCGGCTTGGTCACGCTCGCGCAGTACGGGTCACGCTTGGCGTCGTGCCACGACACGTCGGTCATCAGGACCACGACGGGCAGCGAGCCCGGCCGGAAGTCCACGCCGCCGAACGTGCCGGGCGCGGGCGTGTGCGCGGCCACCGTGCCACCCGTCCAGTTCAGCGCGCCGCCGGTGAGGATGTGCCACATCGAGGGGATCTGGGACTCGGGCCCGTCGGCGCCGCCGCTCGCCACGTATTTGGTCGTGGCCGCCTGCGCCTTGGCGATGTCGGTGGTGACGATCTGGTGCACCTTGGCGGGGAAATCGCCCGGGAATGTGCCGTAGCCAGCCCCGCCGTGGCTGCACACCGGGTAGTCCTTGTGGTCGACGATCGCGACGCCGACGCTGGGAATCGCCTTGGACAGCGCCGGGATGACCGTCGTCGACAGGTTGGTGCGCAGGTTGGTGACGGCGCCGCCCATGGACCCGGTCGTGTCCATGTTGAACGCGACGTCCACCTGCTTGATGTTGGTGCCGAAGGTGAGCACGTCGCGGTCGGGGCTCGGCTTGCCGAGGTACGGCACCGTGAAGAAGAAGTCCTTCTTCTCGCCCTTCTTGCGGAGCTGGATGACGGTGAGGTTCGCGTAGCCCGTCTTGCCCTCGGCGCTGCCGCGGACGACGGTCGTGATCCCGAGCTTGCCCCCGGGCAAGGAGGTGACCGAGTTGAACGTCGTCCCGGTGAACGCGCCGACGGCGGTGTCGTCGAGGGTGAGCGAGAGGCCGGCCGTCACGTCCTTCAGCGTGCCTCCGCTGTTGATCGTGCCCTTGTACGCGAGGGTCGCGGCGGTCGGCGGCGTGGTGGAGGTGTCGATGGTGACGACCGCGTTGCTCGGCTCGATGACCAGGTCGTCGAACGCCACGCCCCCGTCGAGACCGAGGCCGCCGTCGCCGCCGTCGAGCTCGAATCCACCGCCGGTCTCTCCGCCCGGCTCGCCCGTGTCGTCGAGCGCGCCGCTCTCGGGGTCGGGGCTGCCCCCACATCCGACGAGCATCCCGAGCGTGACGACCGCGACCAGACAGGAGGTGCGCTTCATGAAGATGCTGGTGCCGCCCTCCCCGCGGATCGGGTCACGGAAATGTTCACGAAGAACGATCACGTCGGATCGCGACCCCGAGGTGCGTCGTCAGGGCAGCTTGGCGGCCGCGAGGTGCGCGCGCACGCGGGCGCACGGCAGCACGTGGTCGTAGATCGCGAGCTCGTCGAGGGTGCCCTCGAACGGCGAGCCGCCGAGCGCTCCGTCGGCGCCGAACGTGAACGGCGCGCTGGAGGTCACGTCGCTCGGCCCGAAGTCGCCGTTCTCGCTCGCGAGCTTCCCGTCCACCAGCAGGCTCGAGACGCGGCGCACGCCGTCGTAGCGGACCACGAGGTGGTGGAAGACGCCGACGACCAGCGGGCCGCTGCTGGCGTTGCCGGCGGGCGCGCCGTTGTGGGTGCGGATGAAGTTCGTCTCCGTCGACCGCAGGTAGAGCTCGATGCCTTGCCGCTTCGACGAGGGCTCGAGCTTCTCGTTGCCCCACACGAAGCGGAAACGGTCGTCGAGCTGACTCGGCTTCACCCAGGCCTCGACGGTGAACGACCGGTTGGGTCCCACGTCGAACGACTTGCCGACCGAGAGGTAACTGAACCCGTCCGTGCGCGCCGCGCCGTTCGCTGCGTGCGCCAGGGCCCCGGCCTCGCCGAAATGGATCGTGCCGAGCACGAGCGCGGGGTGCCCGTGTCCGGAGAGGTCGGCGCCCTCGTCGGCGCCCGGCGCCTCGTCGAGCGGCCAGTAGCCGAGGGGTGCATCGGCGAGGACCGTTGCACCGTACGTTGCACCCACCACCCCGATCGGCTCCCCGGGCTCGCAGGCCTCGAGCGCGTCCGCGACGTCGGCGAGCCCGTCGTCATCGGTGTCGGAGGTGGGCCCCGTGTCGCGGGACGGGGTGGTTTCGGCGCCGACGTCGCCGTTCGGGTCGCCATCGCGCAACGTCACGGCCTCCACGCCGAGCACGCGGCCGCACCCGAGGAGCCCCCCGAGCAGCGACGCGAGCAACCTCCACCGGGCCATCGGCGACCTCCGTAGCAAGCGCTCTGCCATCAGAACGCCCCCACCAGGCCGACGCCGACGGCGTCGCGACCGAGCAGCGGATACAGCCGGGCCGAAGCCGGCGGCGCGCCCTTCGGTGCGGTGAAGAACAGCACCACGCCCGCGGCGACCGCGACGCCCCCGACCACGAGCCCGATGTCGGCGAGCCCCGCCGCGCGGTTCGCCTCCGCGGCGAGCGCGACGCCGCGCGATCCGCAGACCGTCCCCACGCAATCGCCCTGCGCTTCGCCCCACTTGCTGCGCGCGCGGAGCCCGAAGCCCGCGGCGACGCCGAGCGAGACCACGCCGAGGCCGCCCATCACGAACGCCACGAGGCGTTGCGAGCGACCGGCGACCGGCGGCTCGGCGGGCGCGGCCGCGGCGCTCGGCTTCACGACGACGCGGACCACCTGCCCCTCGCCCTCCACGTCGATCGCTGCCTCGAACGGCGCGACCGCGGGGCCTGTCGCCCGCACGACGTGGCGCCCGGGATCGATCGGCACCGCAAGCCCGTAGGCGGCCGGCTCGATCACGAACTCGTCGCGACGAACCTCGGCGTAGCCGACGCCCTCGACGACGATGATCAGCTTGCAGAGGCGCGGCTCCAGCGCCTTCGCGTGCTCGCGCGCCTTCTTGGCCCGCGCGGGCTGCCCCGCGCGCTCCGCCATCGTCGCGGCGTCTAGGTAGCGGGCCCACGCGCTCGCCAGCTTGCCGACGTGCTCGTAGCAGTCGGCGAGGTTGATCAGCGTGCCGATCGCCGGCTCGAGGCGGTGGCTCGCCGCGAACTTCGGGCACGCGCTCGGGTAGTCGCCGCTGGCCACGAGCTTCTGCCCCTCGTCGAACAGCACCTGCGCCCCCGCCGGGTCGGTCTCGGCGTGCGCGTGGCTCGCGAGCAGCGCAGCGAGCGCCATCCCCGAGATCCACCTCCCCCTCATCGAGCGCCAGCTTACTGCCTCGACTCGAGCCAGCCCACCCCGCTCGCCGACGCGCTCGCCGAGGGCGTGGCGGCGACGGACGACGACGCCGCAGTCGACGGGACCAGGGCGGCGGACGACGCAGCGGACGGGGTAGCGGACGCCGACGCCACGACCTTCGGCGCCTTCGCGACGACGACGGGGGGGGGCGCGACGACCGGCGAAGGCGGCGGCGTGCCCGACGGCGCGACGACGACCGACGACCGCGGCCCCTCGACGCGCTCCGCCGACGCGCTCGTCGCCACGACCGGGCTCGGCGGGACGTCGGGACGCCGCAGGCGAAGCCCGAGCACCGTGGCTCCCGCGCCGATCGCGACCGCGAGGCCGATCCAGCGCGCGCGCGACGCCCGCGGGGCGAGACCGAGCGCCACCGCGAGCCCCTCGACGCTCTCGCGCGCCGACGCGAAGCGGTCGTCCGGGTCGGCCGCGCAGGCCCGGGCCAACCACGCGTCGAACGCGGCCGGGAGCTCCCCCGCCGTGGTCGGGAGCTTGCCCTCGAGGATCTCGGCGAAGGTCCCCGGCACGTCGCGCGCGCTCCAGGGCAGCCGGCCGGTCAGGCAGTGGAACGCGACCACTCCGAGCGCGAACCGGTCGGTCGCCGGACCGACGGAAGGGTCACCGCGCACCTGCTCGGGCGACATGTACGCGGGCGTGCCGAGCCCGGCGCGCGTCCGCTCGAGGGCCCCCTGTCGCTCGCTCGACGGAGACTCCACGGCGAGCCCTCCGGCGAGCTTCGCGATGCCGAAGTCGACCAGCTTCGCCACCTCTCGACCATCCTCGTCGCGCGTCACGAGCACGTTCGCGGGCTTGAGGTCGCGGTGCACGATGCCGAGCGCGTGGGCCCGGTCGATCGCGCGGGCCGCCTGCCCCAGGAACTCGACCGCACGGATCGGCGAAAGGCGCCCTTCGCGCGCGATGCGGTCCGAGAGGGCCTCGCCGTCGATCCGCTCCATGGCGAGGAACGGCCGCCCACGCACCGTCACGCCGAAGTCGAAGACCCGCACGGCGTGGGCGCTGTCGAGTCGTGCGGTGATGCGGGCCTCGTCGAGGAAGCGACGGCGCAGCTCGGGGTGCTCGACCAGGGAGCCGTGCAGGAGCTTGATCGCGACGGGCGAGCCGAGCGTGCGGTGGCGGGCGCTCCAGACCTCGCCCATGCCACCGGCACCGAGGGGGCGCTCGAGCGTGTAGCGATCGGCGAGCACCGCGCCAGGGGCCACGTCGGGATCGTCCGGATCGAGCGTCGGCGCGGCTCCGAGCGTGTCGAGCCGATCGGCCGCCTCGGCGAGGCTCGCGCCGTCCGCGAGCGCGACGCGGGCGGCGGGCAGCGCCCGTCGCAGCGTCTGCGCGGCCTCGCGGGCCGGCTCCGCGCCGTGGCTGAACGCCACCAGCGTGCGGTCGGGGAGCTGCGCCCACCCCGGCAGCGTGCGGAGCGCGTCGGCCACGGTCGTGTCGACGTCGCCGGCCCCGTGCACCACGAGCAGCGTGCCCGGGATCGGCTCCCTCGTCGGCGCGGTCACCTCCGAGGCTCCCTCGACGCGCGGGAGCTCGCGGAGCACGGCCGCTGCGTCGCGTGGTCGCTCGGCGCGCTCGCGGGCGAGCAGTCGCTGGGCGAGCGCGGCCACGCTCGAGGGGATCTCCGGGCGCAGATCGCAGAGCCACGGAGGATCCTCGAAGAGCACGCGCGCGAGGAGCGTCGTCGTCGTGCGCCCCGGCAACGGCACCTCCCCGGTCAGGGCGAAGTGCAGGAGTGCGCCGAGCCCCCACACGTCGACCCGGGCGTCGAGGTCGTGACCGCCCCGGGCCTGCTCGGGCGCGAGGAAGCCAGGCGTGCCGACGAAGGAGCCCGCGGCGGTCTCGCCGGCGCCATCGTCCCGGGCCGCCCCGAAGTCCACGAGCACCGGGTCCCGCGGGTCGTCGTCGCGCAGGAGGACGTTGGACGGCGACAGGTCACGGTGGACCACGCGATGTGCGTGCAGCGCCGCGAGGGCCCCCGCGAGGATCGCCAGCATCGCGAGCGCCTCCGACACCGCGAGCGGTCCCCCGCGGGCGACCCGCGTGGCGAGGGTCGGGCCCTCGATCCATCGTGTCGCGAGCCACGGAACGCCTTCCTCGACGCCGTGGTCGACGTGGACGGCGAGCCCGGGGGCCGCGTCGATCTCGGCCAGGATCGCGGTCTCTCGCGCGAGCCTGCGCGAGGCGATCGGCTCGCTCTCCACGCGCGGGAGCTTGAGCGCGACGAGCCCGCCCTGCCGGCGATCCACCGCCGCGAAGACCCGGCCCATGCCCCCGGTGTGGACGTGTCGCTCCAACGCGAACCTGCCGCCGACGACCGACCCCACCTCCACGGGCGCAGTATCGCAGATCGAGGCTCCACGCGCGCGAGACGCTAGACTCGGACGGTGGTCCACAAGCCGGTCGAGACCCTGGAGTCGCCCGCGGACGAGCAGGCGCTCCGCCGGAAGGCGCTGGCGCCGCGGCTGGTCGCCGTCCTCTGCTACGAGCGCCTCGACGCTGCCCCCTCGCTGGCCGTGGAGCTCGACGACGTCGACGAGGTGATCCTCGGGGGCGGCGGGCCGGACGTCGTCCGTCGGGGTCGCTCGCTCGAGATCGCCCTCGACGATCCCTACGCCTCCCGCCGGCACGCACGCGTGCGCGTGGGGGAGCGCCTGCTGGTCGAGGACCTCGGCAGCCGCAACGGCACCGCGGTCGACGGCCAGCCCATCACCCGGCCGACCGCGCTCGAGGAGGGCTCCACCCTGGAGGTGGGGCACACCGTGCTCCTCCTCCGTCACGGCCCGCGCCGCGGGCCGCTGACCACCGATCTCGGCCCGACCCGCAGCGCCTCGCCGAGCTTCGCCTCGCTGGCCGAGCGGCTGCGCCGGCTCGCGCCCACCGAGGTGTCGCTGCTGCTCGTCGGCGAGACGGGGACCGGCAAGGAGGTGCTGGCGCGCCACGTCCACCGCCTCTCGGGCCGGACAGGGCCGTTCGTCGCGGTCAACTGCGGAGCGCTGGTGGAGGGGCTGGTGGAGAGCGAGCTGTTCGGCCACCGGCGCGGCGCGTTCACGGGCGCCACCGGGGACCGTCGGGGGTACGTCGAGGCCGCGCACCAAGGCACGCTGTTCCTCGACGAGATCGGCGAGCTGCCCGCTTCCGCGCAGACCCGCCTCCTGCGCGTGCTCGACGCGCGCGAGGTGGTGCCGGTGGGCTCGGTGCAGCCGGTGCGGGTCGACGTGCGCGTCGTGGCCGCGACGCACCGCGACCTCGAGCGCCTCGTGGCCGAGCAGCGTTTCCGCGAGGATCTCTACGCGCGCCTCGCGGGCTGGGTGGGCGTGCTCCCGCCGCTCCGCGAGCGCCGCGAAGATCTCGGCGTCCTCGTCGCGCACGCGCTCGCCGGGCGCGGTCGCCGCTCCTGCACCGTCACCGCCGGGCGGGCCCTCGTCGCGCACGACTGGCCCCTCAACGTCCGCGGACTGGTCAAGGCCGTCGAGGCCGCGGCCGTCCTCGCCGAGGGCCGGCCGATCGAGCTCGCCGATCTCCCGAACGCGGTCGCGCCCACCGCCCCTTCGGAGGCGCCGCCGTTGCCCGACGATCCCGCGGACGAGGAGCTGCGCGGCCGCGTGCTCGCCGCGCTCCGCGCCCACCAGGGCAACGTGACCCAGGCCGCCGCCGCGCTCGGCAAGCACCGCCAGCAGCTGCAGCGGTGGATGCGTCGCCTGCGGATCGAACCGACGGATTGATCGGGGACCGCAACGCCCCGCCGCGTTGCACCCTCGTTGCGCAACGGCGCCTTGCGCGCGATCGCCCGGCCTTTCCCGGCGCGACGACGGCGGCCCCTGCTGGTCCGCCGCTTGCGGAGGGGCCCGCGATGCTCCGCCGCCTCGCCCCCTGCCTCCTCACCCCCTCCCTCCTCGTCGGCTGCCGCACGGAGCCGCCGAAGGTCGACCCTGCGCCGGACACCGCCCAGCAGATCGTCTCCGCGGTGGCGGCGATCCCCGAGCTGCGTGCGCACCTGTCCGCGTCCTCGCTTGAGCGCACGGCGGCCGGGTTCCACAACGTGCAGGCCGGGCTCGGCGGCTTCCGACCCGCTGGCGAAGTCGCCCTCCGGGTGACGGTCCCCACCACCGCGGAGGCGCCGACCCGCCTCGCCCACGCGGGCGACCCCGACTTCTGGATCGAGCTCTCGCCGGTCGGCGTCGGGCCGCGCGCCGCGGCGGTGACCCAGGGCGCGGTGGTGTTCGCGCGCGCCGCGGCCCACGTGGACGTGGTGCACGTACTCGAACCGCACCGCTACGAGGAGCTTCGTCGCGTGCACGATCCGGCGGCCGGCCCCTCGCGGTGGCTCGTGCAGCGCGGCCCGTCGGTGGCTACCGTGAAGGTGGAGGCCGGTGTCGTGCAGCTGCTCTCCGCCGACGGACACGTGCGCCTCGAGACCGAGGCCCCGTTCGCGGTGGACGCGCGTGGCACGCGTGTATCGCTGACCCCGACCCTCGAGGGCGACGCGCTGACCCTCGCCCTGCCGTCCGGGCTCGCGTTCCCGGTGACGGTCGATCCGGCGTGGAAGACCGTCGCGCCCATGGCGGCCAAGCGTCGCGCGCCGCACGTGGCGACGCTCGCCGACGGCCGCGTGCTCGTGGCCGGGGGCACCGACGGCACGTTCACCTTCTCGACGGCCGAGATCTTCGACCCAACCACCTCGCTGTGGACGAACACCGGCTCCATGAAGGTCGCGCGCTGGTACGGCTCGGCGACCCGGCTCAAGAGCGGGCTCGTGCTCGTCGCGGGCGGCTACGGCGGCGAGGCGAAGAGCGAGACCTTCGACCCCGCCACCGGCACGTGGACCGCCGCCGGCGACCTCCCCACCCCACGCGCGCAGCAACGCGCGGTCCTGCACCCGACGAGCGGCGTCGTGTACCTCGCCGGCAACGAGGGCGGCACCGACCACATGCTCGCCTTCGACCCGACCACTCGCACGTGGTCCAAGACGAGCCCGACCTCGTTCATCCACGATCACCCCGGCGCCATCGTGCTCCCCTCGGCCGGCAAGGTGCTCGTCGCCGCCGGGAGCGGCTCGGCCGCGGAGCTGTGGGACGTCGCGACCGACAAGTGGACCACGACTGGCTCGATGACGGCGACGCACCGCAAGCCGGCGATGATCCCCCTGCCCTCGGGCAACGTGCTCTGCGCCGGTGGAGACAACGCCATCGTCGAGGCCTTCGACGTGGCGACCAAGACCTGGTCGGTCGCGGGCACGCTGGTGGCGCCGCGTTTCACGGGCTTCGGCGCCGTGCCGACGGCGGACGGGCGCTGGCTCCTCACCGGAGGCTACGACGGCATCTCGGCGGCCGAGCTCCTCACGCCGGGGACCCCCTCCTCGTCGACGGCGGTCACCCCCATGGGTGCGCTCCGCTTCGACCACGCGGCGGCCCCCCTCGGCGCGAGCGGGAGCAGCGTCCTCGTCGCGGGCGGGTACTCTCTCGGCGGCCCCACGTCGTCGGCGGAGGTGTTCCAGACCATGCCCAACGGTCAGGCGTGCTCGCTGGCCATCGACTGCGCCTCGGGCCTCTGCGTCGACGGCGTGTGCTGCAGCAGCGCGTGCAACGGCAAGGCCTGCCAGGCCTGCGACGTCGCGGGCTCCATCGGGACCTGCGTCGACGTGCCGAGCGGCGCCCCCCACGCGGCGCGGAGCTGCGGGGCCTACGGCCTGTGCAGCGCAGGCGCGTGCGCGACGACGTGCGCGCTGCCCGCCGACTGCAGCAAGGGGTACACCTGCACCGCGGGAGCGTGCGTGGCCCGCAAGCCGAACGGCGCGACCTGTGCCAAGGACGACGACTGCACGAGCAACGCGTGCACCGACGGCGTTTGCTGCAACGTCGCGTGCAAGGGCCAGTGCGAGACGTGCAGCGCCGCCGGCTCGGTGGGCACGTGCAAGGCGGTGACCGGCGTCCCCGTCGGGCGCCCGGCGTGCACCGGGATCGGCGTGGGCACCGGCCCGTGCGGTCAGGCCTGCGACGGCGTCGACGGGACCAAGTGCCACTACCCGAAGCCGACCACCCCGTGCAGCGGCAACGCCTGCACGACGGGGGTGGAGACCCACGCGAGCTTCTGCGACGGCGGCGGCAAGTGCCTCGACGTCCCGAAATCGTGCGGCGCCTACACGTGCGACGCGGCGAGCTGCAAGTCGAAGTGCACCACCAAGGACGACTGCGCCGCGGGCTTCTACTGCGCGGCTTCGGCGTGCGTCCCGGCCGCCGACCTCGGCCGCGAGTGCAAGTCTTCGACCGAGTGCTCGACGGGCGCGTGCTCCGACGGCGTGTGCTGCGGCGTCGCGGCCTGCGACGCGGGCAGCTCGTGCGCGAACCCGGGGAAGAAGGGCGTCTGCAGCCGCTCGGTCGGCACGTCGTGCAAGAGCGCCGCGGAGTGCGGCAGCGGGTACTGCATCGACGGGGTGTGCTGTGGCGCCGCGTGCGACGGCCAGTGCGAGGCCTGCGACGTCGTCGGCAAGGTGGGCGTGTGTTTCCCGGTGAAGGGCGCGCCGCGCGGCGATCGCGCGCGGTGCGCCGATGGTGCGGGCGACGTCTGCAAGGCGATGTCCTGCGACGGCGCCGTCGACACCACCAAGTGCACCGCGTTCGCCGCGGCCACGACGGAGTGCGCGCCAGCGAGCTGCACGACCGGCACGGCCACGGCCGCGTCGTACTGCGACGGCATCGGCGCCTGCCGCGCCGCGGAGCCCCGCGCGTGCGCGCCCTACGCCTGCGGCGAGAAGGGCTGTCGCACGAGCTGCGCCACTGACACCGAGTGCGCGGCCGGCAACGTGTGTCGCTCGGGCGCGTGCGTGCCCAACGCGGCCAAGTGCTCCACCGACGGCCTCGTGTCGATCGTGGACGGCGTCGAGCACCCGTGCACGCCGTACCGCTGCCGCGGCGACGGCACGTGCGGGACGCTGTGCTCCACGAGCGCCGAGTGTGCGCCGGGCAGCGCCTGCGATCCCAGCAGCAAGTGCGTGCCCATCGGCGGCGACGCCGGCGCCGACGGTGGCTGCTCGCACGGGGCCCGCGGCCCGAGCGCACTCGCCGGGATCGCGCTCGCCCTCGCGCTCGCCGGCCGCCGCCGCCGGCGCTGAGCCCGCCGGCCGAGGCGCCGGAAGGCGATCACGAACACCTGCTGCGCCGCGTCGTCGACGGTGGAGTCCGGCACGGGCACGATCGACCGGCCGTTCTCGTTCGTGGGGCTGGGTGAGGGACAGGGCGCGCACGGGCTCCTCCTTCGATTGTCCGGGGCCGCTGCGAACGATCACCCCACCAGAATCGCACGCGGAGGCTGCTCCGCAGGCGATGGCGGGCACCACGTGCACCGTCTCGTCGGGGCGGAACAGCGAGCGCGGGGTCGAACCGACGGACCATTCCCTCGGACCGCGCCGCAGGTATCTTCTGCGCGCCGCCATGCCCATCGAGATCGCCCCCTCGGGCCGCGCCACCTGCCGCACCTGTCGTCGCCCGATCGCCAAGGGGTCGCTCCGCTTCGCGACCGACCGCCTGGTGGCGGCGATCGAGATCGGCCAGGAGTTCCACCACCTGCCGTGCGCCGCCGCGAAGCAGCTCGCGGGCTTCGCCGAGGCCCTCGACGCCTCGCCCGAACCGATCCCCGATCTCGAGTCCCTGCGGGCCGCGCTGCGCGGCGAAGGGGTCACGCCGGCCGAAGCGCCCGAAGCGTCCGCGCCGCCCGCCTCGTTCGAGGAGCGCATCGCGGCGGTCGACACGGCCGTCGCCGAGGGGGACGATCGCCGGCTGCTCCGCGCGCTCGTGTCGCTGTGGGCCCTGGCCCCCGAGGACGACCTCGCCGCGACCATCGAAGCGGTCGGCCGTCGCGTGGAGGTCGCCGAGCTCGAGGGCAAGACGCTCGTCCAGCAGGACGCCGACTTCGACGCCCGCCTCGCCGCGCGCGACGCCGCCGACCTGCCCACGCTCGCGCACCACGCCCTCGTGATGCGCGGCACGATGCCGATCGTCGCGACGCGGCTGGTCGGCGCGCTGCGGGCCCTCTCGCCCGACCCGCGCCTGACCGAGGCCCTGGTGAAGGCGCTCCGTCACCCGCCGTTCCCGGCGCAGAACCGCGAGTCCTGGGACGCGCTGTTCTCCTTGCTCGCCCACGGCGCCGACCCGCGCACGCCCGCGCTGCTCGAGGCGGTCGACTTCGCGGCGTCCTTCCCCGGCCACCGCTGGATCACGCGCGCGGACGGGAGCCTCGGGCAGGAGCCACTCGCCGACCTGTTCGTCGCCCGTCGCAAGCGCTTTCTCGCCAAGTTCAAGCCCGCGCCGCGCCACCCCGACGGCGCCGCGGTGGCCAAGCGCCTGCGCGCGCGCCTCGCGCCCGCGAGCGTCGACTTCTCCGCGCTCGTCGCCCAGGTGCTCGAGGCGCCCGGCGACGAGGCCTTGCGCGCGGTGCTGCGCGACGCGTGGCTCGAGGCCGGTGATCCGCGTGGCGAGCACGTCGTCCTTTGCGAGCTCGCGCGGACCCGCGGGCTCACCGAGGAGGAGCAGGCCCGCCGGCGGCGGCTCGAGGGGGATCACTACGACGCCTGGGCCGAAGGCCTCGGGCAGATCCGGTGGGGGCGCACGTTCGATCGAGGCTTCCTCGACGGCGTGCGGATCGACCCCGAGTACGACGAAGCGCAGCTCTTGGCGAGCCTCGATCGGCCGGCCTGGCGCACGGTCACCCACGTCGACACCACGTCGATCTACCAGCGCCCGATGCCCGTCGCGGCCCTCGAGCGCCTCGGACAGCTGTCGCTCCGCGCCGTCTCCCTCCGCGGGCAGCACCTCGGGGTGCTTGTGCAGATGAAGCCCGCGTGGCTCGAGCAGCTCACGCTCGACGACGAGCCCCCGAAGACGGGCCTGCACCGCCCGTTCTTCCCCGCGCTCTCGGTGCTCGACGTGCGGTGCCGCGCGAAGAGCGTCGAGGCGTTCTCGCCGCTGCTCGGCTCGACGGCGATCGCCGGGCTCCAGGTGCTGGCCTTCACGCACCGGCAGGTCGCGCTGGCGCAGTGGCTGACGGCGGTGGCCGCGAAGGTGCCCGTCCCCGTGTTCGTCGTGCGCTGGGGCGACACGACGTTCACCTTCACGCGCGTCGACGGCGGCTTCGATCTGCTGCTGACCTTGCACCCGAACGGCCGCGTGGAGCCGCGGCTCGCGCAGGTGGTGGAGGACCTCGGCGGCCTGCCGACGGGGGCGCTGCGTGTGGT
>JAEUKC010000366.1:0-4330 GCA_016794445.1 Myxococcales bacterium | reverse complement strand
CGCGAGAAGTCTCGAGGTCCTTGAAGCGCTGCGAGAGCGCGTCGCCCGAGTACTGCTCGGCGACCTCGGTCTGCGCGTCGGCCTCGGCCTCCATCTGCACGATCTTCTCCT
The DNA here is from genome assembly GCA_016794445.1 of Myxococcales bacterium. Classification (GTDB taxonomy): domain Bacteria; phylum Myxococcota_A; class Polyangia; order Polyangiales; family JADJMO01; genus JADJMO01. The sequence continues at coordinate 4,219 of JAEUKC010000366.1, read as the reverse complement.
CCATGCGGTTGAAGGTGTCGAAGGCGCTGTCGTTGGAGAGCCCCTGCATCGTCTCGTGGATGGCCTTCTGCGCCTCGGCGCGCTTCTTGCGCGCGATGAGGACGTTCTTCTTGCGCTTGGCCTCCTCGATCTTGCTGTTGAGGACGCGCAGGGCGGTCTTCAGCTGCTCGACGGCGGCCTTCTGCTTCTCCCACTGCTCGCCGAGCGTGGTCGCGAGGTTGTCGTGCTCGCGCTTGCGGGAGAGCGCCTCCTTGGCGAGCTCGTCGTTCCCCGCGCGGATGGCCATCATGGCCTTGCGCTCCCACTCCTTGGCCTGCTGCTGCTCGGCCTCCACGGTCTTGCCGAGGCGGTGGCTGTCGGCGATGGAGACGGCCACCTGCTTCTTGGCGTTGGCCAGCTGCTCGACCATCTCGGTGATGACCTGGTTGAGCATCTTCTCCGGGTCCTCCGCCTTGGAGATCATGTCGTTCAGGTTCGACTTGATGAGCGTGGCGAGGCGGTTGAAGATGCCCATGGGTCCTCTGGGAAGTCGGGTCGACGGAACGGGAGCGAGCCTACTACAGCGCGGGACCCGATCGGCGGAGCGCCGCGGGAACCGGGGAATTTGCGGGCGTTTCAGGCCCGATCGCGTCAGTGATTCGGCAGCGCAGCGCGGATGTCGGGCAGCTGGTGGGTGGCCGCCTCGTCGATCTCGCCGAGCAGGGCCTCGAGCTCGTTGTAGTCGAGGTTCTCGAGGGGGAGCGCGGCGGCGAGCACCAGCGTCTGGTCGTCGACCCCGTAGGCGGCGTGCACCAGGGCCGTGGCGTTGAGGCGCAGGAGCTTCTCGAACAGCGCCTCGCGGTCGGGCGCGCCGGCGGGCGGGATCTGTCCGACCTCGAGGCGAGTGACCAGCAGAGGGTCCGAGCAGCGCACGGCGACGGTCTCCTCGCGCTCCGCCCGCACGATCCAGGTGCCCTCGGCCACTTCGTGGAAGCGACGGCCCATCCGCAGGAGGTAGGCCTCGACGTCTTTGCTCGTACGCATCGCGCGACCGTAAACACGGATCGGCTCAGCGTCGAGAGGGTGCTAGCGTTCTCCGTGTCGTGAGGCCGTTCCACGAGCAGATCCGCCTGGTGGGCCCCACGGGTGGCCCGACGAAGCAGCCGGTCTGGGTCCGGTGGCTCGGCACGGCGGGGTTCTCGCTGCGGGCCGACGACCACGTCGTGCTCTTCGACCCCTACCTCACGCGAGCCTCGCTCGGCCGGTGTCTGCGCGGCGACCTGCGCTCCGACGCCGCGGTGGTCACCCGACACGTGGGGCGCGCGGACGCGGTGGTCGTCGGCCACACGCACTTCGACCACGTGCTCGACGTGCCCCTCGTCGCCCGCACCACGCGCGCCACCGTGTTCGGCTCCACCTCCGCGGCCGTGCTCTGTCGGGCCGATGGCGTCCCTCCCTCGCAGGTGGTCGACGTCGAGGGCGCCCTTCGAAAGGGGACCTTCGTCACCGAGGTCGGCCCGTTCCGGCTCGAGTTCTTCCCGAGCGCCCACTCGCGGCTGCTGCTCGGGCGCGTCCCGGTCGCGGGCGAGATCGCCGACTGCGACGCCGTTCCCACCACGGTGACGGGGTACCGGTGCGGGGCCGTGTTCGCCGTCGAGGTCACGGTGTTCGGGCGCACGTTCTTCCACCTCGGGAGCGCGGAGCTGGTCGAGGAGAGCGTGCCGAAGCGGTCGGTCGACACCCTCTTCTTCACCGTGGCCGGCTGGACATCCTCCCGCGAGATCCCCGAGCGCGTGGCGCGCCACCTCTCGCCGCGGCAGGTCGTGCTCGGCCACTGGGACGATTTCTTCCGCCCGCTCGCCGAACCCGTGCACGCGCTCCCGGCGCTCTCTCTCCCGCGTCTTCGCGATCGATTCCACGCCGCGGCGCCCTCGGTCTCGGTCGGCACCCTCCCTTTGCTCGAAGAGGTCCCCCTGTGATCACGCCGCTCGAGGTGTTCGGTCTCTCGCCGTTCGGGCAGCGCAGCCGCGAGGCCCTCCGCGCGCTGCGGGGAGACCCGTGGACGCCGAAGACGCGCTTCGGTCTGTCGAGCCTCGGCATCCTCAAGCCGCGGCTCTCGCTGCCGCTGTGGCTCGGCTTGCCCGCGCGCGGGCGGCTCGTGCCGATCTACAACCTCTTCAACCACCTGCGGCCCCCGCCCGAGGACGGCTGGAGCGTGCGCAAGACGCGGGTCCGCGATTTTCGCGGCGGCAACCTCTCGTACGACAGCCACAACGGCACCGACTTCGCCGTGGCGCCGGGCACGGTGGTCGTCGCGGCGGCGCCCGGGCGGGTGCTGCGCATCTCGAGCGAGTTCGACCGCGGCGGCCTCAAGGTGTTCGTCGACCACGGCGGTGGCCTCGTCACGACGAGCAACCACCTGTCGCGCGCGCTGGTCTCGGTCGGCGAGCGCGTCGCGCGGGGCCAGCCGATCGCGCTCTCGGGCATGAGCGGCATCGACGGGGTCCTCATGTTCCCGTGGAGCACCCCGCACGTGCACTTCAACGTCTGGCTCGGCGGAGAGTACGTCGATCCCTTCGCCCACGACGGCGAGCCCTCGCTGTTCCGCACCGCTTCGCCCACGCCCCACGACGGGCACGCCATCGACGAGACCGTCGAGCCCACGGCGTGGGACCTCGCGGCGGTCGACACCGCGATCGCCACCTGCCGCGTCCCTGCCGTGCAGGCCGAGCTCCGCGCGATCGAGCACTGGGGTGAGCGCGCGATGTCGACCCTGTTCCAGCGGCTGTACTACCCGACGCGGTTCCCGAAGGGGCCGCCGCTGATGGAGGGCCCTTGTCCGCGTCAGCCGCGGCTCGATCTGCCGTTCCGCGCCCAGGACTTCGACGGCGTGTGGTTTCCCGACGAAGCGCGGTGAGCCGCGGTCCGCGCTACCAGACCACGTCGGTCGGGACGGCGCTGCGCTCGAGGCTGCCCGGCGTGCCCCAACCGAGCTCGCCGAAGTCGTTCGCGCCCCAGCAGAGCGTGCGCTTGGCCCTGGTGTACACGCAGTTGTGGTGCATGCCCGCCGACAGCAACACCGCGTCGGTCACGTTCGACTTCGCAGGCGAGAGCCGGTGGTCGCCGACCTTGATCGTCGCGCCGTCGCCCGACTGGCCCCGGTTGTTCGAGCCCCAGCACCACACCGTCCCGCCGCTCTCGCGAGCGCAGGTGTGATCGAAGCCGGACGAGAGCTCGGCGAAGATCGTCGAGGAGACCTTGACCGGCGACAGCCGCTCTTCCACCGTCCCGTCGCCGACGAGTCGGCTCGCGCCCCAGCACCAAGTGCCGTCCGCGCGCACGGCACAAGCGTGGAGGAGCGACGCGGTGATCGCGCTCGCCTCGCCGACGCCGCTCACCGGTGCGGGCGTGCGTGAGCCATTCTTGGTTCCGTTGCCGAGCTGGCCCGATCCGTTGGCAGCGCTGAAGCACTGCACGGTCTTGTCGGCGAGGAGCGCGCACACGAGCGAGGCGAACGAGGTGCCGCCTTCGTTCGCGTTCGCGAGGCGCTGGACGTCGGCGAGCCCCGTGACCCGCACGGGCACGTTGCTCTGAGTGAGCGAGGTGGTGCCGTAGTCGCCACCACGCCCCCAGCACCACACCGAAGCGTCGGCTCTTCGCACACACGTTGCCGTGAAGCCAGCAGCGATCTCGGTGACGTCCGTCAGGCCGGTCACGGGCGTCGGTGTGAGCGAGTCCGTCGTGGTGCCGTTGCCGAGCACGCCCAGCGCGTTGCCACCCCAGCACACGACGGTGCCCCCGGCGCGGAGCGCGCACGCGTACTCCACGCCGGCGGACACCGCGACGGCGTCGGTCAGGCCGGTGACCTGCACGGGGCGGACGACCGGGTCGAAGGTCTTGGTGCCATTGCCCAGCTGGCCCACGTTGTTGCGCCCCCAGCAGCGTACGGTGCCGTCGGCCAAGGCCGCGCAGGTCATCTCGCTGCCGGCCGAGAGCGACCTCACCTCGGGGCCCCCGTCGGTCGGCGGGGTGTCGGTGCCACTGTCACTGACCGCAGAGTCGGTCGTGGTATCCGTGACCGCATCGGAGGCGACCTCCGAGCCGGCGTCCCCACCATCCGCAGCGTCCTGCTGGGTGACGCACGCGGGCACGACGAGGCTGAACACAGCGAGGGCGAAGTGGCAAACGCGGTGTGATTGCATCATGTGAAACCTCTGTCGCGACGTTTCGGTCGTGAGAC
>JAEUKC010000365.1:0-11140 GCA_016794445.1 Myxococcales bacterium | reverse complement strand
GCCGCTCGTCGACTCGATCGGCTGGGCACCGGAGATCGGCGCGCTGATCCGCCCACTCTCGGGGCGGTTCCGTGCGGGCCTCACCTTCCGCGCGGCGGTCACGAGCTCGCCGGGCGCCACCGACGTGCCGGTCGTCGATCGCTGGGTCGTCCCCGAGGCCACCCACCTGCCGTGGGAGCTCGAGTTCGGCTTCGCGGTGCAGGCCGGTCCGCGCCCGCTGAACGTGGACCTCGCGGACCCGACGCGCGCCCGCGACGTCCTCGCCCAGCAGATCGAGAACGCGCGCCTCGCGCGCAAGAACGACCGCGCGGCGATTCTCGCGGCCACGCCCGAGGACCGGCGGGTCGCGCGGGCCAAGGAGCTCGACGCCGACGAGGCGCTCCTCCGCAAGCGCGAGGACGCCGAGCTCGCGCGGTTCGCCTCCACCGAGGAGGCACGGAGAGACGAGTACTTCCGCGCGCTGCCGCGCGACCACGCGCTCGTGACGCTCGGCATGCTGATCACGGGGCCGACCGAGCGCGGGGTCAGCATCGAGTCGTTCTTCTCGCAGTCGGTGGCGCGCGCCGGCGCCGTGGTCACCTACTCGCCGCGCGCCGGGCTCGAGACCGAGGTGGTGCCGGGGCTCTTCAAGGTCCGCGTGGGCACCTACATCGAGCCGTCGCAGTTCGAGGAAGTGCCGAATTTTCGGGCCTTCCGCCAGCACGTGACCATGGGCTTCGACCTGTCGCTGTTCCGCTGGGCGGCGTTCGGGCTCGCGAACCCGCAGACGAAGTGGCGCATCACGCCCGCCCTCGACATCACGCGCGGCTACTGGAACTACGGCTTCAGCTTCGGTGCCTGGCGGTGAGGGCTGTGCTAATCGCCCGCTCCGCATGCGCGTCTCCCTCGGCTGGCTCCGCGAACTCCTCCAAGATCCCTCGCTCGAGGCGCCGCTCGTCGCCGAACGGCTGACCGCCGCTGGCCTCGAGGTCGAGGCCGTCCAGAGCTTCGGCGCCGGCGTCGAGCCGGTGCTCGTCGTCGCCGTGACCGGAATCCGGCCCCACCCCCACCGCAGCGGGCTGCGGCTCGTGACGGTCGATCTCGGCGCGCGTGGCCTCGAAATCGTGTGTGGGGCGCCGAACGTGCCCGACCCGGGTGGGCTCGTGGTCCTCGCGCCGATCGGCACCACGTTGCCCGCGATCGGCGTCCGGCTGACCGCGCGGGACATCGGCGGGGTCGTGAGCGAGGGCATGCTCTGCTCCGAGCGCGAGCTCGGGATCGGCTTCCCGGGCGCGGGCAAGAGCGAGGACGACGGCATCCTCGTGTTGCCCGCGGGCTTCGCGGAGCCGGGCACCTCGCTGGTTTCGGCGCTCCCTGCGGTGATGGACACCGTCTTCGAGATCGGGGTCACCCCGAACCGGCCCGACGCGCTCGGTCACCTCGGCGTGGCGCGCGAGCTCGCGACCCTCCTCGGCCGCCCGTTCACCGCGCCAGTCCGAGCAGCGTCGGCGCAGAAGCCCGAGCGCAGCGACGCGCTCGTGAAGGTGACCATCGCGGACGACGCGCGCGAGCGCTGCCCGGAGTACGGCGGCCACGTGGTGGTCGACACGAAGATCGGCCCTTCTCCACTCGCCGTGCGCTACCGCCTGCACGCGCTCGGCGTGCGCGCGATCTCGAACGCCGTCGACGTCACGAACCTCGTGATGATGCTCTACGGGCACCCGCTGCACGCCTTCGACCTCGACCGCCTCGACGGCCAGGCCATCCACGTGCGGCGTGCGCGCGCCGGCGAGCAGGTGGTCACGCTCGACGGCGAGACGCGCACGCTGGTCGACGACGACCTCGTGATCTGCGACGGCGGCGCGAACGGCGGCAAGCCGGTCGCGCTCGCCGGGGTCATGGGCGCCGGCAACAGCGAGATCGGCGCCGACACGCGCCGCGTGCTCCTCGAGTGCGCCTACTTCGACCCGCGCACCGTGCGGCGGACGGCGCGTCGGCACGGGCTCCACAGCGAGTCGTCGCACCGCTTCGAGCGGGGCGTCGATCCGGGCGGCGTGGCCGCCGTGCTGGCCCACGCGACCGACCTGCTCGCGGAGCTCTGCGGCGGCGCCGCGCTCGAGGGCGCGGTGGGCGTGCAGGTGACGGCGCCCGTGCGCGCGCGGATCGCGCTGCGGCACGCGCGGCTCGAGGCCTTGCTGGGCGTGGCCGTGCCCGAGTCCGAGGCCGCGGAGATCCTCGAGCGCCTCGGCTGCGCGCGCGACGGCGAGGAGGCGGGCGCCGCGGTCTGGCTCGCGCCGACCCACCGCCCGGATCTGCACCGCGAGGTCGACCTCATCGAGGAGGTCGCGCGCGTGCGGGGTCTCGACCGCATCCCGGCGGTGCTCCCGACGGTGCCCCCGCAGGCGCCGCGCCTCACCGGCACGATCGACCGGCGCGCCCGGTTGCTCGGCGCCGAGCTCGGCCTCTCGGAGGCGATCAGCTACGGCTTCGCCTCGCCGCGCGACCTCGCCGCCGTCGGCGCGCCCGCGGCCACGGTGCACCTGCAGAACCCGCTCGGCGAGGAGCGCGGGGTCATGCGCACGTCGCTGCTGCCGGGCCTCTTCTCCGCGCTGCGTCGCGCGAGGCAGTACGGCGAGGCGCGCGTGCGTCTCTTCGAGGTCGGCGCGCGCTTCCTCGCGAGCGTCGAGCCGGGCGTCCCTTGCGACGAGGTGCCGAGCTTCGCCGCCGTGCTCGCCGGCCCGCGCCGCGGGTGGCCGGGCGACGAGGGCGACGCCGACGTGTGGGACGGCAAGGGCCTCGCGATCGAGCTGGTCGAGCGTTTGACCGGCCAGCGGGCCTCGGTGCGCCCGCTCGGCGACGCGCGCCCCTCGTTCCTGCACCCGCGCGCCGCCGCCGAGGTGTGCGTGGGCGATGCGCGGGTCGGCGTGTTCGGCGTGCTCCACCCCGACGTCGTCGACGCGTTCGAGCTCGACCGCGCGCCGGCCGCCTCCGCCGCGAAGGCCCCGGTCGTGCTCGAGGTCGATCTGCGCGCGATCGAGGCGCTCGGCCCGCGCGCGCGACCGCGCTTCTCCACGTTGCCGTCGCTGCCCGCGGTCACCCGCGACGTGGCGCTCGAGGTCGACGAGGCCGTCACCGCGGGCGCGCTCGCCGAGGCGCTCCTCGGTGGCGCCGGCCCGCTCTGCGTCGGCGTCGAGCCTTTCGACGTCTACCGCGGCAAGGGCGTGGCCGACGGCCGCAAATCGGTCGCGCTGCGGGTCACCTACCGCGACCCCGCCGGCGCCCGCACGCTGACCGACGCCGAGGTCGACGAGCGCCAGAAGCAGGCCGTGGCCGCCACGACGGCCCTCGGCGCGACCCCCCGCGGCTGACCCGGCCGAAGCTCGCCGCACGGGAGGTGCGCATTTTTGCGCCCGCACGAATGTAAAAGGGGCGTTTTACATTCGTGCAAAAACAAATTTGGCGACTTCCCCGGCAGCAACAACCTGGGGGCTGCCGTCAACTCGGGCTGCGTCAACTCTGGCTGCCGTCAGCTCGGGCTGCCGTCAGCTCGGGCTGCCGTCAACTCGGGCTGCCGTCAACTCGGGCTAGACGGGCGGCCGACGCACCGGCGGGCGACCTCGATGGCGTCGGGCTTGGACTCCGGATCGAGCCGGGCGGCGCGCTCGGCGCAGTCGAGCGCCTGCTCGTCGCACCCCATGCGCTCGAAGGTGCGCGCGAGGATGAGCAGCTGCGGCGCGTCGAGGTCGTCGGGCGCGCGCTGGTAGGTGTCGAGGTAGTCCTCGAGCGCGGCGGGCGGGATCGAATAGGGATTGCGACCGCTCACGGGGATCGAAAGTGTACCACGTCAAGCCTTGTTGCGCATGGCGGTGCGCGCTCTAGCACTCCGCGATGGAGTCGGACGTCGAGCGCTTCGAGCGGGGCCTGAACCCGGCGCAACGCGAGGCGGTCGTGCACGGCGCGGGCCCCATGCTCGTGCTCGCGGGCGCCGGTTCGGGCAAGACGCGCGTGATCACGTTCCGCATCGCGCGCCTCCTCGCGCTCGGCGTGCCGCCCTCGGCGATCCTCGCGGTGACCTTCACCAACAAGGCCGCCGAGGAGATGCACGAGCGCATCGTCTCCATCGTGGGCCCGAAGCCCGCGCAGGGCCTCACGGTGTGCACGTTCCACGCGTTCGGCCTGAGCCTCCTGCAGCGCGAGAAGCGCTACCTCGGCTTCGGTGGCGGATTCGCGATCTTCGACCAGTCCGACGCGCTCGGCACCATCCGCGAGATCATGCGCGGCATGAACATCTACGACGGCCGCGGCAAGCCGAGCGGCGGCGACACCTCGAGCACGCGCCGCCTCGACGCGGGCGCGGTGGCGAGCCGGATCTCGCTCGCCAAGAACGCCTTCGAGACCGGCGAGACCATGCCGGACGGCGGGGATCTGGAGGGCGAGGCCGCGCTCTACCAGCAGGTCGCGAAGCTCGTCTATCCGAAGTACGTCTCGGCGCTGCGCGGCTTCCACGCGCTCGACTTCGACGATCTCATCTGCGAGCCCGTGCGCTTGCTCGGGTCGTTTCCCGAGGTGCGGGAGCGGTGGCAGCGCAAGTTCCGCTACATCCTCGTCGACGAGTACCAGGACACCAACAAGGCCCAGCTCGAGTTCCTTCGCCTGGTCGTGGGCGAGGCGCCGAACCTCACGGTGGTCGGCGACGACGACCAGTCGATCTACGGCTGGCGCGGCGCCGACGTGCGCAACATCCTCTCGTTCGACGAGCACTTCCCCGGCGCGAAGATCGTGAAGCTCGAGCAGAACTACCGCTCGCGCCAGCCCGTGCTCGAGGCCGCCAACGCCGTCATCGCGGCGATGCCCGCCAAGAAGTTCAAGAAGAGCCTGTTCACCGAGCGGGCAGGGGGCGACATGCTCCAGCTCGTCACCTGCGCGCTGCCCGAGGTCGAGGCCTCGTTCGTCGGCGCGGAGATCGAGCGGCTGATCCGCGAGGGCCGCAACGCCGCCGAGATCTCGGTGATGTACCGGTCGAACAGCCAGGCCGCGGCCATCGAGGAGGCGCTCCGCGAGCGCAGCATCGCCTACACCATGATCGGCGGCCAGGCGTTCTTCGACCGCAAGGAGGTCAAGGATCTCCTCTCGTACCTGCGCCTCGCGGTGCACCCGAACGACGAGATCGCGCTCCGCCGCATCATCAACTACCCGACGCGCGGGATCGGCGAGACGGCGCTCTCGCGGCTCGAGGCGTGGGCCATCAGCAAGGACCAGCCGCTGCTCCGCGCGGTGCAGCGCGCGTCCGACATCGAGGGGCTCTCGTCGTCGGCCAGGGCCGGGTGCGCGGCGCTCGCAGAGGCGCTCGCGGAGGCGCGCACGAGCCTCTCGGCGGGGAAGCCCGCGTCGGCCGTCGCGCGCCACCTCGCCGAGTCCATCAAGCTCAAGGACGATCTCACCGCGGGCGCGCCCACGGGCACCGCCGCCGAGAAGCGGTGGGCCAACGTCGAGAACCTGTTCCGGTCGTTCGACCGCTGGCAGAAGCGTGTCGAGGAGACCGCGTGGGACGCGACCGCCGCGCGCACGCCGGGGTTCGCCGAGCTCCTGCACCGGCTCACGCTGCGCTTCGCCGACGAGGAGGAGGCGGCCGGCGCCACGGTCACGCTCACCACGCTCCACGGCGCCAAGGGGCTCGAGTACGAGGTCGTGTTCCTGATCGGACTCGAGGAGGGCATCCTCCCACACAAGCGGTCGGTGAACCCCAACGCCAACGAGGTGGTCGAGTTCCGCACCGACGACGAGACGGGCGTGGCCTCGGTGGTCGACGACGCGATCGACGAGGAGCGGCGGCTCTTCTACGTGGGCGTCACCCGCGCCAAGGAGCGGCTCTACCTGTGCCGCGCCCGCGCGCGCTCGATCCGGGGGCAGCCGCAGCCGCGCACCCCGAGCCGGTTCCTCGCGGACGTGCCCCGCGAGCTGTGCGAGATGCGAGACGTCGAGGAGGTGCAACGGCTGAGCACCGCGGTCATCCGCGAGAAGACGGCCAAGGCGATCGCCAACCTGCCGTCGCGCCCGAAGTTCTAGCCCTGGTTGCTTTGTGGGCCCTACGTGCCGCCGCTACGGCGCTTCGCCCCTCCGCGACGTCACTTCCAGGCTGCACCGCTGCCCCCGGCGGCGCGATCGGCTACGAGCCCTCCATGTCCAAGAGGCTCGAGGCCATCAAGAAGATGCTCGCGGCGGGCAACCGCGATCCATTCACCCTCTATGCACATGCGATGGAGCTCAAGTCGCTCGGGCGCCTCGACGAGTCGCTCGCCGCGTTCGAGGGGCTCCGCGCCGAGCACCCGGCCTACGTGCCGCAGTTCCTGCTCGCGGGGGGCGTGTGCGAGTCGCTTTCGCGCAACGCGGACGCGATCGCCTGGTACGACGCGGGGCTCGTCGTGGCGAAGAAGGCGGGCGACGAGCACGCGAGCTCCGAGCTCGGCGCCGCGCGCACCGCGCTGCTCGCCCGCATGGAGTGATCAGCGGCGCAGCGGGCTTTCAGTGACCAGCTGGTGGCGCGTGCGGGTCATCGCGACGTAGAGCGTGCGGCGGCTCGCTTTGGTGTCGTCGTAGTCGCCGACGTCGGGCAGCACGACGAAGTCGAACTCGAGGCCACGCACCTGGTCGACGGTGGCGAGCACCGGCCCACGCCTGGGGAAGCGGCCTTCGCGACAGGTGGGGATCACCGTGTCGAGCTGGCTCGCGAAGGCCGCGAGTCTCGTCGCGTCCCGCGCGAGGATCGCGATCGTCGCGGTGGGGTCTTCCTCGCGGAGGTGCGCGAGCTCCTGGTCGAGCCAGGGCGCGAACGCCTCGCCCGCGAAGGCGATCCCCTTCCAGCGCTCCTCGGGGACGACGCCGTCGCGCACCGCGCGGGCCAGCGCGACGACCGGCCCGGGGCAGCGGAAGCCGTGGTCGAGCCGCACGCGGTCGTGGTCGGGGGCGCCGAGGAGGGCGAGGCACTCGTCCCAGCCCGGGAAGCTCGTGGTGCGGTCGATCTGCTGGTCGGCGTCGCCCGCGACGATCAGCGTGCCGCCCGGGCGGAGGGCGCGGCCCAGCAACCGGAGCTCGATCGGCGCGAGCTCCTGCGCCTCGTCGAGCACCAGGCAGTCGAGGGGGCGGGGGCGCTCGGGGTCCGCGCCGAGGCGGGCGGTGCGCAGCGCGTCGAGGAGGAACATGACGGCGGCGTCCTCCGCGTCGAGGGTGCCCGCATCCGCCGTCGGGGTACCGGCGTCGAGCGTCTCGCCGTCGAGGGCGCGCAGGCGCCGGGCATCGGTGACGTGGGCGAACGCCGCCTCGGTGCGGGCCGAGAACTGGATCCGCGTGTGCAGGAGCGTCTCGTCGAGCGCGTGGGCCGGCACGCGGCCGTGCGCGCCGGCGAGCACCGCGGCGAGCAGCGCGCGGTCGCCGAAGAGGTGCTGGAGGTCGCCCCACTGGGCGTGGGCGTCGCGCCCTTCGGGGCCCTCGCGGTCAGCGTCCTCGTCGATGCGTCCCGGGGGGCGGCCGGCGACCTCCGCGATGGGCCCCTCGAGCGCAGGGTCGCGCTTGAGGCGCGCGACGGCGGGCGTGGCGTCGGTGCCCACGCGGCGGGGTAGATCGGGGAACGCGCGCCGCGCCTCGCGCAGCGCCCACCGGTCGTAGGTCTCCGCGCGCGCGACGGTGCGCGAGAGGCCGAGCTGGAAGAGAGCGTCGTCGACGAGGTGCTGCAGGCCCTCCTCGGGCACGATCACGCGCGCGCGAAAACGCCCGGTCGCGCGCTCGGCGAGGGCGGCGAGCCGGAGCAGCGCCAGCGTCGTCTTGCCGTGCCCGGCGTCGCCGAGGACGAGCATCGGGCGGCCCGCGGGGGCCTCGATCGCGCGCCTCTGGGCGGCCGTCGGCGTCACGTCGACGATCGACGCCGCCCGCCGGGCGTCGAGGGGTCGAGGCGCGAGGTGCCGGGGGGAGGTCACGGGCAGATCGTAGCGCCGTCCGCGACGGTGACGCCGTGGGCGTGTAGATCGGCGAGGGCGGCCATCGCGTCACGCCGGCCGACGAACAGATCGATGTGCGCGCCCTTGACCCCGCCCCCGACGTCGTCGGCGCGGACGCAGCCGTCGTGGACCTCGCCCGTCGAAGGTGCGGGCAGCACGAGGCCACGCAGCTCCGGGATGAAGTACCAGTGGCCGAGGGTGAGCTCGGCGGGGTCGACGGCGATCGAGCGGAACGGTCGCGCGGGACGCCCGGACGCGGTCTTGCCCCAGGGGGCTCCCTCGACGACGGCGAAGCAGAGCGGGTGGACGGTGCGCACGGACACGACGCGGCCGTCGCAGAGGCGCGCCGACCCCTGCATCGCCGCCGTCTTGCGGAAGCCCGTGCTGACGGCCGCGAGGGTGCCGCCACCGCACTTCGGGAGGGCCGCGTCCATCCCGTCGGGGCAGGGCTGCTCGGCCACGAAGTACATGGTCAGCTTCATCGGGCGGCCCGGACCGGCGTCGACCGGGGGCAGCCCGGCGTCGGGGGGAGGGGGCGCTTCGGTGGGGGCGATGGGGGAGACGCCGATGGGCGTCGGCGCGGTCAGGTGGCCTCCGCGCGCGCCGCAACCAGGGCCGCTGCAGAGCGCGGACAGCACGGCGGCGCCGCCACAGGCGGCCCGGAGCGGCGAGACCGCTGGGCGACGCACGAAGGGCCGCACCCGGTCAAGCTAGCGACCGTCGCGCTCGGCCGCGAGTGTCACGCGGATGGGACACTGTGTTTCGCTCCCATGAAACGTTGACACCTGAGCGTCCGTCCCGTCACGATGGCCGCAAGCGAGCCTATGCCCGAATCCCTCCAGCTAGAGGTCGTCGGCGAGACCAACGTCGGCATGAAACGCAACCACAACGAGGACAACTTCGCGGTCCTCGAGGAGGAGGGGTTGTATCTCGTCGCAGATGGCATGGGCGGTCACGCCTCCGGCGAGGTCGCCAGCCAGCTCGCGGTCGACACGATTCGCGATTTCTTCAAGGTCACGAGCTCCGATCCGGACAAGACGTGGCCCTACAAGATGGACCGCGGCAAGGGCTACGAGGAGAACCGCCTGATCACCTCGATCAAGCTGGCCAACCTCAAGATCTACGAAGAGGCCCAGGGCAACATCCAGAAGCGGGGCATGGGCACGACCGTCGTCGCCGCGTTCTGCGTCGAGGGCGGCGTCTACCTCTCCCACGTGGGTGACTCGCGCATCTACCGCATCCGTGATGGCAAGATCGAGCAGCTCACCGAGGACCACTCGCTGCTGAACGACTACATCAAGATGAAGCGCCTCACGCCCGAGGAGATCGCCAACTTCCCGCACAAGAACGTCATCGTGCGGGCCCTCGGCATGAAGGAGAACGTGAAGGTCGACACGCGCTTCGAGACGCCGAAGGCGGGCGACATGCTGCTCCTCTGCTCGGACGGCCTCAGCGGTCCGGTGGACGACAACGACATGCTCGCCATCGTCCGCTCGAGCTCCGACCTCAAGGGGGCCGTGCGTCGCCTGATCGCGCGCGCCAACGAGAACGGGGGGCCCGACAACATCACCGCCGTCCTCGTGCGCTGGGTCGCTTGATGCGGCTCCGTTGGCGCGGGCGCAGTGGTCCGCGGGCGCTCCTCTTGGGCGCGCTGCTCGCGCCGCTGCTCGCCGCCCCCACTCTTGTGTTCAGCGAGGGGGCGGCGCTCGCGGCCAAGAAGAAGAAGCCCCCGCCCAAGCCGCCCGACAAGATCATCGTCGTGCTGGCCGAGGGGCCCGACGCCGACGTCCTCACCGAGGCGGTCGAGGGCTCCTTGCCGCCGGGGATCGTGGCCGGCAACAAGAAGGAGTTCGTCGAGGCGCTGGTGAAGGGCGGGCAGAAGGGCCCGTTCGGCAAGAGCCTCGACAACAGCAAGACGCGCGAGAAGACCCTCGAGCGCGTGCGCAAGGCCGCCGACACGGCGTCGGTCGACGTGGTGGTCATCCTCAAGGCCGACAAGGGCCCCAAGGGCCGCAAGGTCCTCGTGCTCGTGATCGACCCCAAGCAGGCCACGCTGGCCCGCGAGGACGAGATCAACCTGCCGGCCAAGAAGCCGAAGGACGCGAGCGAGGACACCAAGCCCATCGTCGCCTCGGTCAAGCCGACCCTCGAGAAGATGGCGCCGGTCGCGCCCGAGCCCGAGGACGAGCCCGAGCCGGTCGAGGAGAAGCCCAAGGAGCCGCCGAAGTCGAACCGCCCCGAGGGCGAGGTCGACCGCGCCCTCGTGCAGATCCACCTCGGTCTCGAGATCGGGGCGCGCCGCTTCGAGTACGCCGATCCCGTCAGCACGGGCGCGTCGTGTCCGACCGGCGGCTGCACCAAGCTGCGCAACTACAACGTCGGCAGCGCGCCGATGCCGATGCTCGCGCTCGACCTCTTCCCGCTGTCGGGCATGGACGGGTTCGCGGCGGGGTTCGGCCTCTACGCGGGCTACGGGCGTGCGGTCGGGCTCAAGTCCGCGCCGACCGGCGGGCAGTCGATCGAGACCAGCTGGGACAAGTTCGACGTCGGTCTCCAGTACCGGCTCGCGCTCGGCAGCAAGCCCTCGGGCAACCCGCTGCTGTTCATCCAGGCGGGGTTCGGCGGCGAGTCGTTCACCTTCACGAGCGCCGGCACGATCGCGAACGAGGTGCCCAACGCGGGGTACAAGTTCCTTCGGCTCGGGGTCGCCGCGCGCATCCCGTTCGTCGACCGCTTCGGCATCAAGCTCGGCGCCGCGGTGCTGCCCACGCTCTCCGGCGGCAACAGCGACTCGGTCGCGGGGCGCTTCGACGCCAACCCCGGCGGCGGGAAGACGTCGCTCTTCGGCTTCGACCTCGGCGCGGCGCTCTGGGTGAAGATCACCGGCGGCCTCGAGGGGGTCGTGTCCACTCGCTACACGCGCTTCGGGTACGGCTTCGAGGCCAAGGGCGGCGACCCGTTCCAGGCCTCGGGCGCGACCGAGACCATGTGGGGCCTCGTCCGTTTCGGCCTGTCGTACGCGTACTGACCTACGCGCGGGCGGACGGCGGCGCGAGGACGGTGGCCTCGGCGCTCGTGTCGCCTTCGGCGCGGCTCCACACGGTCGGGTCGATCAGGAACGCGAGCGCGGCGGCGACGAGGTGCCAGACGAACTGCACGGCGTAGAGGAG
>JAEUKC010000348.1:0-45410 GCA_016794445.1 Myxococcales bacterium | reverse complement strand
ACGCCGCCCGGCTGGCTCGCGGGCTCGATCCAGGTCTACGCGGTGGTCGCCGACGACGCGCCCACCACCTGGCACGAGTGCAAGACGACGGACAACACGTCGAAACCCTACAAGAAGAAGTGCGCGGGCTGACCGATGGCGCGTGACGAAGAGGTGCTGCGGCGGCGGGCGCGGTTCGTGGCGACTGCACTCGTGCTCGCGGGGTGCACCAAGGAGAAGCCGTCGTCGGTGGAGCCGCTGCCCAGTCAAGAGGGCAAGCCCACCACCACTGCGAGCTCGACGGCACTCGCGCCCTCGCCCGGCGTGGCCGAGCCGCCCGATCGTCCGACGCTCACCGCGAAGGTGAGCCCCGCCGCCCAGAAGGACCTCGAGGCGCGGGTGAAGGTGATCGACGATCTCTACGTCGCGATCAAGAAGACGGCGAGCGCGCTGCCCCCCAAGTGCGACCTCGCCGACGCCGACTGCCTCGCCAAGGTGCGCGCGTACGTGCTGCTCCTCGGCGACCACAAGGACGCGATCCCCGACGCGCCCCGGTGCCCGCCGAAGGGCGCCGACGCGATCGCGCTCGAGAAGCTGCGCGACGAGCACGCGCGCTGGTTCGGCAAGTGGCTGAAGCTGATCGACGAGCGCCTCGACAGCCAGTACGCGAGCTCCGCCGACGCGGGCGGAGTGCTCTCGGGGTTGCGAACGGAAGCCGATCAGGCGCACCCGCAGCCCTGCCTCAAGTACGCCTGCCCGCCCTGATTCTCAGCGGGCGCGATTCTTCGCCGGCTTCTTCGGCTTCACCTCGTCGAGCACCAGCGCGTCGCCGTAGCGGGCGCGGAGCTGCTCGACGAGCGCCGGCGAGATCCCGTTCTCCGAGAGGTGCAGCTCCTCGATCGCCGGCAGCGCCCCCTTCACGAGCAGCGCCTTGGCGCCGCGGTCACCGAGCTTGTTGAACGAGAGGTCGAGCACGCGCGCGCGGGCGGCCACCTTCGCCGTGACGAAGGCCTCGATCGCCTGCGGGCCGACGATGTTGTGACTCAGGTCGATCGCCTGGGGCTGCGAGTGCGTGACCTTGGCGAGGTGCTTGAGCCCGCCGGTCTCGAGGCTGTGGCGCGCGACGGTGAGGGCCGAGAGGTCGCGGAGCACCTTGCTCGCGGCGATCGAGCTGCAGATGAAGTTGCCGGGCTGGAACACCCCCGTCGAGGTGAGGTGCAGCTCGCGGATCTGCGCGAACGCCTTGGACCGCTCCAGGGGTCGCCACCCGGTGTTCACGTTGACCCGGTGCAGCTCGAGCCGGCGCACGGTCTTCAGCCACGGCCCCGCGGCGAGGGCCTCCATGCCGTCGCTGTGCAGCCCGTTGTCCTCGATCGCGAGGTGCTCGAGCGCGGGCACGGCCTTGCTCGCGAAGAGCGTCGTCGCGCCCGCGGCGCCGATGCCGTTCTTGCCGAGCCGCAGCGAGCGCAGCCCCACGAGGTGGGGGCTCGCGGCGCACGCGGCGAGGCCGTGGCGACCGAAGGGCACCTCGACGAAGCCGAGCTCGGAGAAGCGCGCGAGGCTCTTTTCACCGAACAGGCGGACCGCATCCTCGGTCTCGCCGCCGTGGAAGGTGACGCCACGGAGGGGCACAAAACCGAGCTTGGCGACGGTCTTCTCCCAGCCCGTCGGAGCCAGCGCCACGTGCTCCACCATGCCTCGTCGCAGCGTGACGCGAGCCGCGCGCGGGAGGCCGAGCGCGGCGTGCCAGCGGGCCTCGGCCTCGGGCAAGAGCTCGCGCTCCCGCGCCCGGAGCGCGCGCGAACCCGGCCCCTTCGCGAGCGCGCACTGCACGTGGGTGAGCTCGCCGCGCGGGTCGCCCGCGTCCGCGAGGTGGTCGGCGAAGACGAGGCGGGGCGCGTCGTCGTCGGGTGCTTCGGCGATCCTGGCGAGGAGGGCGCGCTCGTCCATGGGGAGAGGCTAGCTCGCGTCTTGGACCGAGTGCGTGTAGGTTCGGCGATCGAATTGCAAGAACCCCTGGTACCGAAGGTCGAGTGGGTCGATGCGGCGGCGAGCGAGCGCGGCACCTGCCCGCTCTGTGGCCTCGACGATCAGAAGCGCGTCGTCCTGCGCGCCCGCCACTGGGTGGAGGAGCGTGGGGCGCTGACCCTCCTCGCCTGCCGCGACTGCGGGTCGGCTTTCTTCCTGGAGAGTGGGCTCCACGAGCAGTACCCGGACGATCTGGGGCGACTGGAGGATCCGAACTTCGCGCTCCTGATTCACCACTACGTCGAGTCGACGGCCGGACTGGACTGGAAGGTGCCGCTCCTCGAGTCCATGCCGTTCGAGCGCTTCGCGCGGGTGCTCGAGATCGGTTGCAGCGTCGGGGTGGCGATCGACTACTGCCGCGTCGCGTGGGGAGCGCATGCCCGAGGGCTGGAACCGTCCGCCTACGGCGCGGCGGGGGCGGCGCAGTTCGGCTTTCCGGTCGAGCGTCGATTCGTCCAGGAGCTGCCGGAAGACGATCTCTACGATCTGATCTACGCGACCGAGGTCCTCGAACACGTCGAGGATCCGCGCGCCTTCCTGGCCGCGATCGAGAAGCGGCTCGCGCCGTCCGGCATGGTGCTGATCACGACCCCGCGGGCCGAGAACGTCACACGCTCGGCGCGCCCTGGCGACCTGTACGCGACCCTCTCCGCGGGCGCGCATCGCTTCATCCCCTCTCGCGGCGCGCTCGAAGGCCTGCTGGCCGATGCTGGGTTCCAGCACCTGCAATGGTTCGCGACCGGCAACAGCCAGGTGGTGGTCGCCACGAAGGATGCGTCCTTCGAGCTCAGGAAGGTGACCGACACCCCGGCGAGACTGCGGCGGTACTACGAGTTGAAGCTGGAGGCGGAGGCGCTCGACGCTCGCTTCGCGCTGCACCTCGCCATCGACGCGTTCCAATGCGCGGTCGACCTGGGCGACTTCGCGGGCGCCGCCACGCACCGCGACCGAATCGACGCGACCCTGCGCAGCGACTGGGACCTCGACCTCGATCGCCCCGAAGCCCTCGCGCGGCGCCTCCGCGACGTCGATTCGATCTTCGGGTTCGGCGCGCTGGTTCCGTTCGGGCTCCCGCTCTACCTGTTCGCGCGCGGTCACCTCGACGGCGGGCCACGCTCGCCGAAGGGAGGTCGGATGTTCGCGGCGTGCGCCCTCGTCTGTCTCCACGGCCTGCGCGTCGACTTCCAGAACCTGTTCGCCTACCACGCGTACTTCGAGAGGGCGCTGTCGGCGGCCACGACCTCGCTGCGGCACGCCCCCCGCCGATCGACGCTACGGCTGCTGGCCGAGGTGGTCTCGGTTCGGCAGGAGCTCCCCGAACTCCGCCATCCACGAGACCGCCTCGCGAGCGCCGTCGTCCACCGACTTCGGCTCGGAGTGTAGCGTCCCCTCCTTGGACCGGCGTTTGCACAGGGCCGGCCACCATGAAGCAACCTGTCGCTCGCCTGTTGTTGTCGTCGTTGCTGGTCGGTTGTTCGGTCGAGAGCGCCGCGGTCGACCCACAGCCAGCTGCAGACGTCGATCTGCCTTCCCCCTCCGCCAAGGCGCCGTTCAACTCCCGGGGAATCCAGTCCAACGTGTTCACGCTCGACGGAGCGGGGCGGCTGGCGGTGCAGACCAATCTCGACGCCGAGTTCGTCGTCTGGCCGCCCAGCCAGGGCGTGACCCTGGTCAACGCGCCCGCTGCAGTGTCCTGGGCCCCGAACCGCATCGACGTGTTCGCCGTGACCACGGCGGGAATGCTGCAGCACTACGCCACGGCCGACGGTGGCCTGACCTCCTACGCCGACAACTGGGGCTCGATGCCCGGCTTCCCGTTCGACTCCACGACCACCTGCGACGCCACCAGCTGGGGGCCCGGCCGACTCGACGTGTTCTGCCTGGGCTGGGCGGGCGGCCGACAGTCCATCGTCCACCGCTGGTACGATGCAGCAAGCGGTGGCGGCTGGGAGACGCTCCCGTCGCTGCCGTTCGGGCTCACCTACCGGGCGAACGGGGTCGCCGCGGCCTCCTGGGGCCCGGGGCGACTGGACGTGTGGATCATCGACCAGGGCGCGAGTCCGCACAAGCTCCGCCACGCGGGTACGAGCTCGGCGTCCGGGACCGGGGGCTGGGGCTGGGACACCTGGAGCGAGGGCACCTTCACCTCGGCGCCCGACGCGACTGCCGTGGCTGGGCAGCAATATGAGATCATCGCGCGTTGCGTCGACGGTGGCACCAAGCTCTGTCGCTGGACGTACCGTCCGAGCAATGGACTCCAGGTCCAGAAGGTCAACCTGCTCTTCGACTGGAGCACTGCCCGGAAGCCCTCCGTGGTCGGCTTCGGCTTGTCGAAGTCGCGTGTGGCCATCGTCGACCAGTGCTGGTTGACCATCCTCGACTACCCCTTGTACACGATCAACACCCGGCGCTGGATCGGCTGCGACCTCCAGAACACCGCGGACATCACCTCCTATTGACCTGACCGAACCGTCGCCGCCACTCCTCGACACAGAACCGGGCGTGGGCGGCCACGGCCCCCGCCACGACCTGCCGGTCCGGACGCGCCGCGCTCCAGCTCGGCCCGACGGCAGCGCTCGTCAACACCGCGAGCGCCTTGCTCGCCAGGCGATCGTGTCCAGGAGCGGGCGCGCGCGGGGAGACGAACACGACGGGGTCTCTGGTCTCCTCCAGTAGCTTCTTCGCGAGCGCGTTGCCGGGACCGACCACCAGCAAGAGCTCGCGCGCGCTGCTCGCGAGGATCGGTCGGAACACCATGACCGAGGGGATGGGCTCGACCACAAACTCGAAGGTGTCCTCGAGACGGAGCACCGCGCCGAGCCGGGTCTCGGCGAGCGCCCGGCCCCGACGCAACGCCCCCACTCCTCGCGTGAGGGGCGGGCAGCGCAGGACCTCGACCCCGCCCTCCATCTGCCGGCCGACGCTGCCGCTCGGGCTCGTCGGCAGCTCGAGGGTGACGACGCGCACCGACGCGCCGAGCTCGACCAGCTCCCCGACGAGCTCCCTCGCCGTGCGTGGCTCGAGCGACGGGCCGTCGTAGTCGGCGGCAAGGAGGGTCAGGCGAGGACGGCTCACGTCCGTCGCGGGCTACCACGGCGCGCGCCTCCCAGCACCCCGGCCTTCGTGCAAGGGTGACCGCGCCATGCGAAGGCTCGCGATCTTTGCGCACTTCGATCCGGACGACCGCGTGCGCCCCTACGTGCACCACCACCTCGCGGCCCTGAAACGGAGCTGCGATCGCGTGGTGTTCGTCTCGACGTCGGCGCTCTCGGCGTCCGAGCAGGCCTCGCTGTCACCGGTCTGCTCCGACGTCTTCCTGCGCGAGAACGTGGGGCTCGACTTCGCCATGTGGAAGCACGCCCTCGAGCGCGTGTCGCTCGACGAGGTCGACGAGCTCGTGCTCACGAACTCGAGCGTCTACGGGCCGCTGGGCGACCAGCTCGAGCGCGCGTTCGCGTCGATGGCGGAGGTGGACTGCGACGTGTGGGGCGTCACCGACAGCATGGACATGGACTGGCACCTCCAGAGCTACTTCCTGGTGTTCCGCCGCGCGGCGCACGCCTCAGAAGCCTTTCGCCGGTTCTGGGCCCACGTGCTGCCGATGAAGACGAAGTCCCAGATCATCCGCAGCTACGAGCTCGGGCTGACCAGCTTCTTCGTGGAGAGCGGGTTCCGTCTGGCCTCGTTGATGCCCTACGGAACCTTCCCGCCATTGCCCACGCTCGCGCGCCTCCGCGGCGCCCAGAGGGGCAACCCGACGATCTTCCACCCGCTCGAGCTCCTCGAGCGCGGCTCGCCGTACGTGAAGGTGGAGCTCTTCCGCGACAACCGCTTCGGCTTCGATCTGTCCGCATTGCGAGCCGCGATGGCCGCGCGCGGGTTCGATCTGGCGCTGATCGACGGGCGCTGAGCCCCTCAGAACGCCTGATCCACGACGCTCTGGGTGCTGCAGTCGACGGGGTACTGCGCTGCCAGGACCAAGTTCGAGAAGGGCAGAGTCCGAGACTGGTCGAGGATGGTGAGCCGGCACTTGTCGACGATGGCGTATCGAGGGTAACCGCCTCCCACGGCCACGATGCTGGGCTTACGCGCCGAGCTCCAGTCGAACCTCAGCTCTGACTTCTCCACTCCGAAGTAAGTGCCGTAGCTGCGATAGTCGTTGAACCAGTCGACGTAGGTCCAGTGGCACATCATCGGTCTGCCGGTCACGTCGTCGTTGCAGCGACCAGCGAGCTGGTACTCACCCTTTCCATTTGCCATCGCGTCGATGTCCGAGGTGAAGGCGCCCACGCTCCACACGTCCCACGTCCAGCCCCCGGTGCCATTGGCGGCACTGGTTCCCGCGTGTCGCATGGTGGGTGGAGACGTGAAGCGATCGATCAACCACACGTCGAGTCGGCCAGGACCCCACGAAGCAGCAGTGACTCCAGTGGTCTGGAAGCGGCCGTTCCATGGGAGTGCAGGGAGCAGCTCCCAGCCACCCCCTGTTGTGCTGTCGTACCAGCGGTGGACGAGGCGTTGACGATCGGTCACCCACGCGACGCAGAACACGTCCAACCGACCAACCCCCCACGAGGCCACCTCGCACGAGGCACTCGTGTCGAAGTTCACGCCGGGCATCGAGCCCCAGTTGTCGGCGTACACAGTGGCGCCCGCATCGGCCGTTCCGTAGTGCTGGAGCATTCCGGCCGTCGTGAGAGCGAACACATCGACGCGGTCCTTGCCCCAGGAGACGGCGGTGGGAGCCCCGAGCAAGGTCACCGGCTGCGAGGCTGGCCACATGTTGAGCCCCGGCCAGGTGTCCACCTGCATCATCAAGCGGCCGTATCGATCGAGCGTGAACGCATAGGAGCGACTGCCTGTCGTCGAGGTCTTCGCGGCAGGTGTCGGGGCGTCGGGAATCGCCGTGTTGGCCACCGGGTCTTCCGCACTGTCGACGGCGCAGCCGAAGGAGGCCAGCGAGGCGAGGAGGAAGAGGCTCGCGCGGCCGAAGGGTGTCGAGCGAGCGGCGGACGGTCGGTTCATGGTCGGTCTCCTGGTGCACTCCTGCGCGGAGTGGGCGCAGGGCTTTGAGCAACCGTCGGGCCAGCTGGCGGCTCTGGGCTCGGGCCTGCGCCGAGGCCTTTTCGTGGAACGACCCGAGGCTCCCGGTCCCTGGAGGTGTTTCGAAACCGTTTCGAAACGTTACGAAACACCTCGACCCGGCCCCCCACGTCCCGACCGCCGGGCGCGTGCTAGCGTCCGCGCGCCTGCCGATGCCGGAACGACTGGAGCGACTCCTCGCCGCCTTCGACCGCGCGCACCCGCGCGTGCTGTCCCTGGATGTCTTCGACACCCTCCTCTTCCGGCCGTTCGCCCGGCCGTCCGACCTGTTCTGGGAGGTGCACCGCACCCTCCGGGAGGCCGGGCACGGTCCCCTCACCGTTCCTCCGGGCGAGCTCGCGTGGCTGCGGGTGAACGCCGAGTCGAACGCGCGCGCACAGGCCCCTGGCTACGAGGTGCGCCTGCCCGAGATCGCGGAGGAGCTCGCGCGAATGCTGGGTGGCGCGCCCGCTGCGGAGGCGCTGCACGAGGCCGAGCTCGCCGCGGAGCGCGCCCACATCGAGCTCGACGGGGACATCGCCGCGCTGGTCCGCCACGCGGCCGCGAAGGGGGTGCCGTACGTGCTCACCTCGGACATGTACCTGTCGGCCGCCGACATCCAATCGTTGCTGGACGCCGCGCTGGCCCGCGCGAACGTGCAACTGCCCATGCCCGCGCACGTCTTCGTCTCGAGCGAGCACCGGACGGGGAAGGCCGGTCGCCTGTTCCCGCTGGTCCTCGCCCAGATGAGCGTCGGTGCCCACGAGGTGTTCCACGTCGGGGACAACGCGCACTCCGACGTCGAGTCCCCCAGGCGACAGGGGCTGCACACGTTCCACTACGAGCACGTGCCCCGGGAGCTCGAGGCGATGCTCGCGGCCGAAGACGCGCGCCTGTCCCTCGAGACCCGTCACACCGGCGATCTGGCGCTCCGCACGCTCCGGGCGAAGATCGTCGGCGCCCACCGCGTCGCTCGGACCGACGACGAAGCCGGTGAGCTCAGCTGCTTCGACTACGGGGTCACGGTCTTCGGGCCCATCCTGGCCGCGTTCGCCGACTGGGTCGTCGAGGACTGCGTGCGCCACGGGGTGCGGGTCGTGCACTGCCTCATGCGCGAGGGCCACCTGCTCGCACCGCTGATCGAGCGGGCTGCACGGGCGGCGTCGGCCGACCTCGTCGTGAAGAAGCTATGGACCTCGCGCTACGCCCTGCGCGCGGCGTCGTTCCACCAGGCCGACGATCGGGAGCTCCTCGAGTACTTCGAGAAGCGCGAGCACCCGCCGCTCGCGACCGTGGCGCGCGACCTCGGCGTGCCCCTGGAGGATCTCGCCACGGTCCTCCACGCGTCGCTCGACGCGCCCTCCACCCGCCAGGAGTCGCTGGACCCGGCGGAACAGCGAGCGCTGGTGGCAGCGATCGTCCAGAGTCCGACCCTTCGTGCCGCCGTCGTCCGAGCCTCCGCCGAACGCCGCGACCGACTGTTCGCGTACTTCGCGAAGGAGGGGGTGTTCGCCCACGACCTTCTGACGGTCGTCGATCTGGGCTGGGGCGGAACCATCCAGCGGACCATGGCCCACGCCTTCCGCGACCACGATCGCCCGCGTCACGTGCGCGGCCTCTACCTCGCCACGCACGACAAGCTCCTCGAGTTGCCGCACGGTCGCTGCTCCGCCGCGAGCTTCCTGTTCCATCTCGGCGAGCCACGGCGCGACTGGCTCATCGTCCAGCGCACCCCCGAGATCCTCGAGCAGGTGTGCATGCCCCCCGAGGGCTCGTTCCGCGGCATCGACGGCGAAGGCCAGGTCGAGAACTTCCCGCAGCCGATCCCCGCCCACCAGCTCGCCGACATTGCCGAGCTCCAGCGCGGCATCCTGGCCTTCGCCGACGGATGGCTGCCGAACCTATCGGCGCGGCGGGGGCCGCGATACACCTGGAAGGACGCCGAGCGGATGAAGGAACGCCTCCGCGCGATCTTGATCCGCTCCATCGAGGACCCCTCGCCGCCCGAAGTGCGGCTCTTCGACCGCTGGGTGCACGACGCCAACGATGGAAGCAACGACACCCATCCACTGCTCGGCGACGCCGCCCTGCGACGCGATGCGCGCTTCATGACCCACGAGCAGATCCGCGCCCTGTCGTGGCTCGAGTGCTACTGGCCACAGGGCCTCGCCGTCGTCGCCAACCGTCCCGCCTCCTCGACCCCTCGCTTGATCGCCACCCTCCTCCGGCGAGACGCAGGCTGGGCCGCGGCATCTTTCGTCTCGCGCTCGCTCGCCAAGGTCGCCGCCAAGATGGACAAGCCCTGATGCCCGACTTGCTGTTGCACTCGTTGACCGAGCTCCGTGAGGTGTTGCTCCCCGTGGTCGAGGCGGTGCGACCCCGGCGCATCGTCGAGATCGGCTCGGAGTCTGGTGGTTTCACCGAGCTCCTGCTCGGGTGGGCCAGGGAGCATGGAGCGCATCTGGTCACCATCGACCCGGCTCCGGCCGACTACGTCCGCCAGATCGCCCAGAGGAACGCGAAGGGTCACACGCTCGTACTCGACAAGAGCCCGGGCGCGCTCGCAGGGATAGCGCCCGCCGATCTCTACGTCATCGACGGTGACCACAACTACTACACGGTGTTCGCCGAGCTCGAGAGCATCCACCGGCAGACCGGCGGACGAGCCGTGTCGATCTTGCACGACGTGGGCTGGCCCTGCGCACGAAGGGACCAGTACTGCGACCCGCTGGGCCTGCCGCCCGAACACGTGCATCCCTACGACTTCGAACGCGGGCTCACCCTCGGAGAGTCGGGGGTGGTCGTCGGAGGGTTCCGCGGCAACGGGAACTGGGCCCCTGCCCTGGTCGAAGGGGGCGCGCGCAACGGCGTGCTGACCGCGATCGAGGACTTCCGGAGCAAGCAGCCCGGTTACCAGCTGGCCGTGGTCCCCGCGGTGTTCGGCGTGGGCGTCCTCTACCCGGACGAGCACGTGGCCGCTGGCGAGCTCGCTGCGTCCCTCGCGCCGTACCACGAGAACGCCGTCCTCGCGCGCCTCGAGGAGAACCGCCTCCGCAACTACCTGCGCGTCATCGCGCTCCAGGATCACATCGCCTCGCTGGAGAGCGCGCAGAAGTCGGCGCTCGCGGAGCTCTCCTCGACCGTGCGCTCCCTCGAGGCGCAGCGCGACGCCCAGCTCGAGGGCCGCAGGGGGGCCGAAGCGCGGATCCGCGAGCTCGAGGCGCTGCTCCGGGAGGCCGAGGCGCGGGAGGGCCGCCCGTTGCTCGGCCGCGTCGTCGATCGCCTGCGCGGGCGCGGCTAACGCAGCGAGACCTTGGTCATCTCGACGTTGAAGAGGCCGTGCACGGCGCGCCCCGGGAGCGACTGCACGCTCACGACGTTGTGCGCCCAGCACTGGACGACGTGGTCGAGCTCCTCGGTTCCCTCGCCGAGCCCGATGGTGAAGAAGTAAGGCCCCTCCTTGATCAAGGGCCAGACGAACTCGAGGGTGGCGACCTTGGTGCCGGCCTCGGCGACCACGACGTCGTGCCCCGACGCGAGCGAGTTCACCCCGAACACGTTCTGCCCGTACTTGTCGTTCACCGAGACGCCCACGATGAGGTGCTCGATGGGGCGGGCCGCGTTGAAGCCCACCGCGACCCGGACGACGTCGCCGGTCTTGACCACCTCGGCCGGCCCATCGTTCACGCCGGCCCGGAACCCGGTGATGGTGACCTCGCGCGCGCCGCCGAGCGCCGACTCGGGGACCGGTTCGAGCAAGAGCTCCGGCGCTTCCTCGGTCGAGGCGCTCTTGCCGGGCTGGGCGAAAAGATCGGTGTGGAGCGACTTGGTGTAGTGCTCGATCGCCGCGAGCGGCTCGCCGTCGAACGCGAGCTTGCCCTTCTCGAGGACGATGGCGCGCGAGGCCAGCTGCGCCACCGACTGCATGTCGTGGCTCACGAGCAGCTTGGTGACCCCCGCCATCCGCTCCTTCATCCAGCGGTTGCACTTCTGCTGGAAGAACACGTCGCCGACCGCGAGCGCCTCGTCGACGATGAGGATGTCCGGCTCGAAGTGGATCATGGCGGCGAAGGCCAGCCGCGCGAACATGCCGCTCGAGTAGCTCTTGCACGCGCGCTGGGCGAAGTCGCCAATGTCGGCGAAGTCGAGGATGGCACCGAGCCGCGCGTCGACCTCGGCGCGCGAGAGGCCGTGGATGGTGCCGTTGAGGTAGACGTTCTCGACCCCCGTGTACTCGGGGTTGAACCCCGCCCCGAGCTCGAGCAGCGCGGCGATGCGACCACGCACGTGGAGCTCTCCGGTCGTGGGCCCGAGGATCCCCGTCACGAGCTTGAGCAGCGTGGACTTTCCCGAACCGTTGCGGCCGATGATGGCCACTGCCTCGCCCCGCTCGATGGCGAAGTCGACGCCGCGCAGGGCGTGGAAGTCGGTGTGGTAGCTCTTGCCGAACGGGTGGAGCGACTCCTTGAGCCGGTCCAGCGGCCGCGCGAACAAGCGGTAGGCCTTGCCGAGCCCCTTGGCCTCGATCAGCACCTTGCTGGGCAGCTGGGCCGGTTCGCTCACAGCACGTCCGGGAGGTGAGGGCGGAGCCGCTTGAACATCGCCTGGCCGATCAGGTGGACCACGATCACGAAGGCCCAGAAATACAGGGTCGGGAGAGGGCGCGCCCAGAACGGCCGCCCGAGCAAGAGCGCATCACGGAGCCCGTCCACCACGTAGTGGAGCGGGTTGGCGACGAGGATCTGGGCGAAGCGCGGCGGCGCCTGACTGATGGGCCACATGACGGGGGTGAGCCAGAAGAGGAACTGCATCGACACCGCGACGATCTGCACGGCGTCGCGGAAGAACGGCGCGATGGCGGCGGTGATCAGGCCGAGGCCGGCGACGAGCGCGTAGAGCGCGAAGAAGTAGTAGGGCACCAGCAGGAACGTGCCGCGGATGGGCAGCCCGGAGACGGCCACGATGACGACCACGAGCCCAAAGACGGCGACGTGGACGAGCGACGACGCGACCAGCTTGATCGACGGCACGATGGCCACGTCGAAGAGCACCTTCTTCACGAGGAACCCGTACTCGAGGAACGCGATGGTCGTCGTGGAGAGGGCCTCGACGAAGTAGAACCACGGCGCCATGCCGACGATCAGCCAGACCACGAACGGCACGCCGGACGGGGGTGGAGCCCGGAACCCCACCTGGTAGATGAACAGGTAGAGCAGGATGGTCAGCACCGGCTGCACGAACGCCCAGGTGGCGCCCAGCAGCGAGCCCGTGTAGCGGGCGCGGAAGTCGTTCTTGGCGAGCGACCAGACGAGGCCGCGGCGGCGGAGTGGAGCCAGCGCCTGGTCGAGCAGCGACCCAGTGTCCGGGGCTCCCCCCCGCGCATCCCTCGTGATGTCCGAACCGACCACGGGCCCGCCTATAGCTCGGAAAACCGGGCGCGCATCCGGTCGCCGAGCCTCCCTGCACGCCGCCGTCGCCGAGGGCCCCCCGCAGAGCTAGAAGGCCCGGGATGCAGACGAAGGTGACCCATCTCGTCACGGGCGGCGCCGGCTTCATCGGCAGCAACCTGGTGGCAACCCTGCTCGCGCGGGCAGATGCCCGGGTGGTCGTGCTCGACAGCCTCACGTACGCGGGGAACCTCGACAACCTCGAGGGCCTGCCCGGGGATCGCTTCCGCTTCGTCCACGGCGACATCTGCGACGCCGCGCTGGTCCGCCGGCTCTACGCGGAGGAGAAGCCCGACGTGGTGTTCAACCTCGCCGCCGAGTCGCACGTCGATCGTTCGATCGACGGGCCCCGCGCCTTCGTCGAGACCAACGTGCGCGGAGCCTTCGAGCTGCTCGAGGGCGCGCGCGCCCACCTCAAGGACGGCGGCAGCGAGCGCTTCCGGTTCGTTCACGTGTCGACCGACGAGGTCTTCGGCTCCCTCGGCGCCTCGGGGTTCTTCACCGAGCGCACCGCCTACCAGCCCTCCTCGCCCTACTCGGCAACGAAGGCCGCGGCCGATCACCTGGCGCGGGCCTACCACCACACCTTCGGCGTGCCGACGATCGTCACCAACTGCTCCAACAACTACGGCCCGCGGCAGTTCCCCGAGAAGCTGATCCCGCTGATGATCCTCAACGCGCTCGAGGGCAAGCCGCTGCCCGTGTACGGCGACGGGCTGAACGTCCGAGACTGGCTCTACGTGGACGACCACTGCGCGGCGCTCGCGCTGGTCGCCGAGCGCGGTGTACCCGGCGAGACCTACGTCGTCGGCGGCCGCAACGAGTGGACGAACATCGAGATCGTGCGCCACGTCTGCAAGGTCCTCGACGAGCTCCGACCCGACCCGGCAGGGCCGCGCGAGCGGCTGATCACCTACGTGAAGGATCGCCCCGGTCACGACCGCCGCTACGCCATCGATCCGGGCAAGATCGCCGCGGAGCTCGGGTTCTCGCCGGCCGTGGACTTCGCGACCGGGATCCGACGCACCGTCGAGTGGTACCTCGCCCACCGGCCCTGGTGCGAACGCATCGCGACCGGCGGCTACCGGCGCGAGCGCCTCGGCCTCGAGGTGCAGCCGTGAAGGGCCTGGTCCTCGCCGGTGGCTCCGGCACGCGCCTGCGCCCGCTCACGTACACGGGCGCGAAGCAGCTGGTCCCCGTCGCCAATCGCCCGGTGCTGTTCTACGTGATCGACAACCTGGTGCACGCCGGGGTGACGGACATCGCGGTGATCATCTCGCCCGAGACCGGCGGCGAGATCCGGCGGGCGCTCGGGGACGGCAGCGCGTTCGGCGCCCGCCTCGAGTACACCCTCCAGGACCGGCCGGCGGGCCTCGCCCACGCGGTGGCCACGGCGCGGCCGTTCCTCGAGGGCAGCGACTTCGTGATGTACCTCGGCGACAACCTCGTCGGGATGAAGATCCAGGAGGCGGTCGAGGCGTTCACGGCCGACCCTTCGCTCGCCGCTTCGGTGATGCTCAAGGAGGTCCCGAATCCGTCTTCGTTCGGTGTCGCCGAGGTGGACGCAGCCGGCAACGTGGTGGGCCTGGTCGAGAAGCCGCGCGAGCCGAAGTCGAACCTCGCGCTCGTGGGGATCTACCTGTTCCGCCCCTCGATCTTCGACGCCATCGCCCAGATCAAGCCCTCGCCGCGCGGCGAGCTCGAGATCACCGACGCCATCAGCAAGCTGATCGAGCTCGGGGGCACGGTGAAGTTCACCCGGCTCACGTCGTGGTGGCTCGACACGGGCAAGAAGGACGACATGCTCCTCGCCAACGACACGGTGCTGGACGACTGGCTGGTGTCGGGGGTGGAGGGTCACGTGGACGCCGAGAGCAAGGTCTCGGGCCGGGTGCGCATCGGCAAGGGCGCGCGCATCGTGCGCTCGGTGATCCGCGGGCCCACGATCGTCGGCGAGAACGTGGAGATCGTGGACTCGAAGATCGGCCCCTTCACCGCGATCGGCGACGGCGTGCGGGTGATCCGGTCCACGGTGGAGCACTCGGTGCTGATGGCCGAGAGCAGCATCACGGACATCCCGCGCCTCGAGGACTCGCTGCTCGGCAAGCGGGTGCTGGTGCGGCCGGGCCCCGCGCGGCACGGGGCCCTGAGCCTGATGGTGGGGGACGACTGCGTGGTGGAGCTCTCGCAGCCGTAGGCCCCGCTACCAGGACGCGCCGTCGAGCGACTTCTGCACGTTGCAGCCCACGTAGCCATCCACGAGCAGGTTGTTGCCTCCGTCGTAGCTGCGCAGGTGCCACGAACCAAGTCTTTACTCCTCTCCGCTCGCTTGCGTCGCGAGCAGGTGTTTCGAAACGTTTCGAATCGGTTTCGAAACACCCGCGAGGTCTCGAGCGGCCCACCACCGAGCGTTTCTACGCGAAGGAGTAAGTGGTCCGGCCATTGCTTGGCGCCCGCGCACTCTGCACCCGACGCTCGGGCGCAAGGGCAAAAGGATCCAAGGAGATCGTCATGTTCGGAAACCTTCTCGCGCGCCCCTCGGCGCTCACCCGTCTGGTCCTCGGCGGTCTGCTGTTGTGGAGTACCCAAGGCCTCGGCTGCGCAGTCGACGCCACATCGGACGCCGCAGCCGTCGCACAGGCGGAGAACCCGCTGTGGGCCAAGGGCTCGAAGATCTGGTCCAGCGGCGTGATCCAGGTCTGCTGGAAGACCTCCGGCTGGCCGACGGAGAAGGCGTGGGTGCAGCAGGCCGTGCACGACACGTGGGAGGCCGTGCCGCCTGGGCTCGTCAAGTTCGTGGGTTGGGAGGACTGCCAACGGAACTGGTGGTCGGGACAGATCAACAACGGCGTGCCGATCGAGATCAGGGACGAGCAACCTCACACGGTCGGTCTGGGCACCGACAATGCCCCGTCGCCCGCCTTCATCGACAATGGAATGCTCCTGAACTTCACCTACGTGAACTTCAATCCAGAATGCATCGACCTACACGGGCGACAGCTGTGCATTCAAGCCACGGCGGCCCACGAATTCGGACACCTACTGGGCTTCGCGCACGAACAGAACCGCGACGACACCCCTGAGAGCTGGTGCAAGGACCTCAAGGCAGGAAACGACGGGGACGCGATCCTGACGGCCTGGGACCGCGAGTCGATCATGAACTACTGCTCCACCGAGTGGAACAACCTCGGTCGCCTCAGCGACGGCGACAAGCGCGGACTCCTCACCGCCTACGGCGGGAAGAACGCCGGCACGTCGAGCGCGCCCGGCTAGCAGTTCCAGGCCGACCTCAACGGCGACGGCTACGAGGACGCGTTCGCGCTCTACGACTACGGCGGCGACAAGATGGGCGTCTGGGTCTGGAGCGGCTCCATGAACGGCCTCACACCCCCGTGGAACGCCTTTCTCAGCGCGCCGGGAGACTGGCGCTGGGGGAACGCCAAGCCGCTGGCCGGCGACTTCGACGGCGACGGCAAGGCCGACATCGCGGCCTTCTACAACTACGGCAACGACAACTCGGCGATCTGGGTCTGGTACTCCACGGGCTCTGGCTTCCTCGCGCCCCAGCTCCTCTGGTACTCCGGCGTCACCAACTGGAGCTGGGAGCGCTCGCAGCCCGTCGTGGGCGACTTCAACGGCGACGGCGTGACCGACATCGCGGTCTTCTACGACTACGGCAGCGACGACACCGCCCTCTTCAGCTTCGACTTCCGACGCGGGCGCACCGTCGACGCCCCCGTGCAGCGCTGGCGCAGCGGCGCGGGCAACTGGCGCGCGAGCAACATCAAGCCCGTGACGGGTCACTTCGTCGCCGGTGAGGGCCGACTCACCGACATCATGGTGTTCTACGACTACGGCTCGTCCGACACGGGCTCGTTCCTGTTCCGCGGATTGCCGTGGGGGATCGGCGCACCCACGCCCAAGTGGAGGAGCGGTCCGGGCAACTGGGCGTGGTCCAGCTCCAAGTTCGTCGCCGCCGATTTCAACGGCAACGGGCTGACCGACATCGCGTGCCTGTACGACTACGGCAGCAGCGACGCCGCGCTGTGGCTGTTCTGGGAGGGCAATGGCTGGCCGAGCCAGGTCTGGCGCAGCGGCGCCGGCAACTGGTACCAGCCGGGGACCAGCCTCGCCGCCGGTCGGTTCGCGGGCGGAACGCGCGCGCAGATCGCCGGGTTCTACGACTACGGCAGCGACACCTCGGCGATCTGGACCTTCCGCGGTCCGCTCGCCGGCTGGGCGCCCGTGGCCCAGTGGTACAGCGGGCACTGGAACTGGAGCGCGCCGCGCACCAAGTTCTTCTGAGCGCCAGGGGAGGAGCCGGCCGACCTCACCGGCCGGCTCCACCGCGACCGTTACAGTCGTTCGATCTCGGTCAGGTGCAGCGCGTCGTCCGTGCGCACGAGCAGCCGGCGACCGTCGGGGTGCAGGTGCACGCGCACCGCGTCGGCCTCCGTCGCGAACGCGCGCTGCGACAGGGATTTTCCTGAGTGATCCAGCACCTCGAGCGTGCCGAGGCGCGCGGCGACGATGCGGTCCGCGGTCTGCACCACCGAGAAGTGCGCCTTCGGTTTGCGCGGGGCCTTGCCGATCCGCTTCCCGTCGCGGCCCCAGGTCACGAGGCCACCACCCACGAGCACGAGGGACACGTCGTCGCCGCGCGCGAACAAGGCGCCGGTCGTCGGGGTCGCGTCGGCCCAGCGGCGCGCGCCCGTGGCGCGATCGAGGCAGGCGATCTCGTCGTCGCCGGCGAGGACGATGCGATCGGGGAACACCGCCACGCCGACCACCCCTTTCGGGACAGGGAACTCGCACCGCACCTTCCCGGTCGGATCGACGAAGCAGCCGCGCGCGTCGCCGCTCACGAGCACCTCGTCGCCGAGCACCCTCAGCGCGGCGGCCCGTTCCGACCGCCACGGCGTGCGCGCGGTGCCCGCGCCGTCCACCGGGAGGGCGAACACGCCGAAGGCGTCGCTCGACGCGAGGAGCCGTCCGTCGGGGAGCCGCGCGATCGCGCGCAGGGACGGCAAGCCGGCCTGGGTCGACACGAGCGCCCCCGTGGCGAGGTCGAAGACCAGCACCTCGCCCTCGTAGGTGGAGACGAAGAGGCGATCGCCGTCGAAGTCCACGCCGCCGACGCACCGCTCGGGCGGGAACGGCAGGGTGACGAACCCGGGCGGCGCCGGCTTCTTCTCGGGCCACGGCTGCGCCTTCTCCGGCCACACGAGCTCGAGGACGGGGTCGACGTCGAGCGGCTCGGTCTCGGTGTTGACGAACAGCACCTCGGCCCACGCCGCGAAGAGCGCGTCGAGGGTCTTCTCCTTGCGGGGCGTGAGCTTCTCCTCGTCGTGGTCGAAGAAGGCGAGCTT
Source organism: Myxococcales bacterium (assembly GCA_016794445.1). GTDB lineage: Bacteria > Myxococcota_A > Polyangia > Polyangiales > JADJMO01 > JADJMO01. The sequence continues at coordinate 27,505 of JAEUKC010000348.1, read as the reverse complement.
GGGCGCCCCCTTCTTGCGGTAGTCGAGCGCGAAGCCGTTGCCGTAGCCGTCGTTGGTGAAGCGCAGCACGCGCGGAGGGTGGAAGGAGAGCTGGTCGGTGGCGACGAGCTCGAGCTGGCCGCTGGGTGCGTCGTCGGCGTCGAGCGTCCCACCCTCACGGACCTGCCAGTAGAGGCCGAACGGCGCGCCGACCTCGAGATGGAGTGCGCGCAGCAGCGGGGGGAGCGACACACCGAGCCGCGCCTCTACGGCGGCGAGGTCGGCCTCGGTGGCGCGGGCGCCGGAGAGGTGCTGCAAGGTGAAGGTGTCGGGGTGGGCCTCGAGGCGCGCCCGGACGTCGGCCACGAGGGCCAGGAACGCGGCGGCAGACGACATGCGCCGAGGGTACACGGCCGCTACCGCCTCACCGACAGTGACTCTTGGTGTTCGCCATCCGCGAACGCGTGACGAGGGGTGCGACGGGAGGGACTCGAACCCTCAAGCCTTGCGGCGCAGGAACCTAAACCCTGTGCGTATGCCAGTTCCGCCACCGTCGCGAGCCGGAGGGGCCACTCGAGCACCCCAGTTAAGCACCCCAGTTAAGCACCACAGGCCGCACCCGTCACGAGGACGTCGCGGCCCGAGGGGTTGGAGGAGCTGTTCAGGAAGTGGGCTGGGCAGGCTCGGCGCCGGCCTTGCGATCCATGGCATCCTGAAGACCGATGCGAAGGCGCCCGGAGCGCTTCATCTTCTTCGGCTTCTGCGGGGTGGCCAGCCACTCGTGGCGGCGGCGAACATTCCAGATGGCGCGGTTGGCCATTACGTACAGTCTCCTCGCGGTTTCGGAAAAGGGGGGCGAACGCTAGCGAACTTCGAGCCTCCGCGCAAGGTGCCCTCGGTGACAGCGCGGGGCCGTTGCGGCCCGGACCCTCCGCCGCCTATCGTGCTCGACCAGTCTCGGAACCCTCGATGCACCCTGAATCTTCCCTCCGGATCGACGGCCGCGTCCTCTACCTCACCGAAGATCCCGAGCTCCTCCGGCAACAGCTGGGCGGGCAGGATCTGGCGTGGGACGGCGCCGCGTCGCTCATCTCCAACATCTCCACCGACGAGATCACGCCCGGGTGGGTCTGTTACTACTACGACGAGACCCTCGCCCGGTACGCGTTCGTCGGCCTGCGTGGCAACGTGTTCCCGCGGGACGCGCTCAAGGACGGCAAGTTCCAGGTCGTGGTGAGCGGCGCCTCCAAGGGGTGTGGCAGCTCGCGCGAGACCGCGCCGTTCGCCGAGCTCGCCGCCGGCGTGAAGCTGGTCGTCGCCAAGAGCATCGAGAAGATCTACGGGCAGAACGCGCAGAACATCGGCCTGCTCACCACCACCGATTTCGGCATCCTCGACCGCATCAAGAAGGGCGAGTCCATCCCGCTCTCCGAGTTCACCAAGGGGCTCGACCCGATCAGCGCCGCCATCGTCGAGTGCGGCGGCCTCTTCGCCTACAACAAGCGCCGCATGGCCGGCGAGGTCTCGCCGCCCGCCATCACCACTGCCGCGCGGCCGATGACCCTCGTCGAGAAGATCCTCGCGCGCCACGCCGTCGTCGACGCCAAGACCGGCCAGCTCGGCGTGACCGCCGTCGCCCCCGGCGACGCCACGTTCGTCCGCGCCGACGTGCGCTTCTCCCACGAGTACGTCACGCCGATGGCCGCGGCCCTGTTCGCCGCCGGCTTCGACAAGGGCACCCGCGTGCAGGACCCGGCTTCGGTGTTCGCCTTCCGCGACCACCTCACCTTCCTCGACCTCATCATGCCGCGCGCGCACCGCGAGATGGGGCTCGACGAGCAGGCCAAGAAGCTCGCCGTCGTGCAGCAGGATTTCGCCACCGAGATGGGCCTCAAGCTCTACGGCGAGGTGCACCGCGACGGCAAGCTCGTGGGGAGCGAGGCCATCTGCCACAACATGGTGATCGAGGAGCTCGGGATGCCGGGCGACGTCATCGCCGGCACCGACAGCCACACCTGCATGGGCGGCGCGCTCGGCGCGTTCGCCTTCGGCGTCGGCTCGACCGACATGGCCAACGCGTGGTTCACCCGCGATGTCCGGGTCAAGGTCCCCGAGACCGTGCGCTTCCGCCTGACCGGCCGCATGCAGCCCGGCGTGTGCGCCAAGGACGTGATGCTGCACATCCTCGCGCAGCCGTTCTTCCGCGGCGGCGACGGCATCGGCAAGGTGCTCGAGTTCCAGGGCGAAGGCGTCACCGCGATGGCCCTGGACGAGCGCGCCACGCTCACCAACATGGCCGTCGAGGCCGGCGGCTTCACCGGCGTCGTCGCTGCCGACGAGGTCGTCGTCGACTACCTGCACGAGATGCGCGGCCTCGACAAGGCCGCCGTCCGCGCCCGGATCGTCGAGGGCGACCCCGGCGCGACCTACTTCGCCACCTTCGACATCGACCTCTCGGCGATCGAGCCCATGGTCGCGACGCCGGGCGATCCCCGCAACGGCATCCCGCTCCGCGAGCTGCTCGCCAAGGGCGCGGCCCCGGCGGTCACCATCGCCTACGGCGGGTCGTGCACCGGCGGCAAGAAGGCCGACATGGACATGTACGCCGCGGTCCTCGCGCGCGCCGTCAAGGACGGCCGCAAGGTGAAGGAGGGCGTGCAGCTCTACATCCAGTTCGGCTCGCAGCGCATCCGCAAGTACGCCGAGGAGCGCGGCTACCTGCAGGTGTTCGAGCAGGCGGGCGCCCACCTCGTCGACCCCTCCTGCGGCGCTTGCATCAAGGCCGGCCCCGGCGTCTCGGACAGCCCCGATCAGGTCACGGTCAGCGCCATCAACCGCAACTTCCCCGGCCGCAGCGGGCCCGGACAGGTCTACCTCGCGAGCCCGCTCGTCGTGGCGGCCTCCGCGCTCGAGGGTCACCTCGCCGCGCCCAGGGTGTGAACTTGACCGAGAAACCCTCGCAGGGGGCGGGCCCCAAGCCCGACCCGATGATCGGCGAGCTCATCGCCGATCGCTACCGCGTCGACGCGCGGCTCGGCGAGGGCGGGATGGGCTCGGTCTACCGCGCCGAGCACTTGCACATGCGCAAGCGCTTCGCGATCAAGGTGCTGCACTCCGACCTGTGCACCCACCAGGAGATCGTCGCGCGCTTCGAGCGCGAGGCGATGGCGGCCGCCAACATCGACCACCCCAACGTCGCGCAGGCGCACGACTTCGGCAAGCTGCCCGACGGCTCGTTCTACCTGGTGCTCGAGTACGTCGAGGGCACCGACCTGCGCACGCTGCTCGGCAAGGGTCCGCTCTCGCCGGCCTCCGCGGTGCACATCACCCTGCAGATGCTCGGGGCGCTCCAGCGCGCGCACGAGCTCGGCATCGTCCACCGCGACCTCAAGCCCGAGAACATCCTCGTCTTCGAGAAGGACGGCGACACCGAGTTCGTGAAGGTGCTCGACTTCGGCATCGCGCGCGTGCCCGTGTCCGAGCTCGGCTCGCCCGAGTCGCGCACCAACGACACCCGCCCCCTCACCCAGGCCGGCACCGTCTACGGCACCCCCGAGTACATGGCCCCCGAGCAGGCGCTCGGCGCGGTGGTGGACGGCCGCGCGGACACCTACGCGGTCGGCGTCCTCCTGTTCGAGATGCTCGTCGGCAAGCGCCCCTACGACAACAAGGACAAGGTGGCGTTGCTCGGCTCGCACGTGCGCGACCCGATCCCGAGCGTGCGCGAGCGGGCGCCGAAGGGCCAGTGGATCACCCACGAGCTCGAGCAGGTCGTCACGATGATGCTCGCGAAGGACAAGAACGAGCGCTACCAGACGGCCAACGACGCGGCCGAGGCGCTCCTCAAGCTCGGGTTCGACGCGCCGGTGCCGGCCACCCGCAACCCCTCCGTGCACGCTGGCGGCGCCAAGATCATCGAGGTGCCCCTCGACACCCCGATGGTCGGCCTCGAGCGCACCTCCGACCGGCGCGTGCGGGTGCACACCGGAGAGCGCACCGACCAGGAGGCGACCACCATCGCGAGCAAGGAGGCGACGGTCTCCGCGCCCGAGAGCCGTCGACGGAGCACCATCGGCCCCTGGCTGTTCGCGACCGTGGCGCTCGTCGTCGCCGGCGTGCTCGCGTTCTCGTGGGTCAAGCACCGCGGCGCCGAAGGCGCGAACCCGGTCGCGACCGCGAGTTCGTCGGCCGGGTCTGCGTCGTCTTCGGCCCCCGCCGCTCCCGTCGACTCCAAGGCCGCCGCGCTCACCGCGCTCGGTCGGGTGGCGTCGGGCGAGATCGAGGGCGGGCTCGCCGACCTGATGCAGCTGGTCGACAAGAACCCGAAGGACCCGGCGCTCTTGCGCGCGCTCGCCCAGGGGCAGAGCAAGGCCAAGCGGCACGAAGACACGATGAAGACCATCCGCAAGCTCCTCGAGCTCGACGGCACCCAGACCAAGGATCCCTTGCTCGGGCCGCTGTTCGAGGAGGCCCTCGCGGTCAACCCGGCGAGCGACGAGGCGGTGGCGGTGCTCGTCGGCCCGATGGGCGCGGACGGCGCCAAGTTCCTCTACGACCTCGCCTGGAGCGACCGCGGCACCAACGCGGCGCGCCTGCGGGCCATGCGCGCGCTGCGCGACCCGAAGACAGCCAAGGGCGTGCCCGCCTCGATCCACGCGGCGGTCGAGCTCAAGACCGCGCCGTGGGGGTGCAAGGAGCGCAAGGCGCTGCTCGAGAAGCACCGCGCGGAGCTCGGCGCCGAGGCCCTGCCGATCCTGCAGGAGTGGCAGAAGCCGGCGTGCGGCGTCGGCAAGAAGCAGGATTGTTTCCCGTGTCTGAAGGACGGCAACCTCTTGCCCAACGTCATCAAGGAGCTGGAGGCCAAGTCCAAGGCCACGCCCGCTCCCTCCTCCTCCAAGCCATGAGCATGCGCATCGCCAAGGACTGCTGGGTGGTCCTCGACTACGTCCTCTACGACGACGAGGGCGAGGTCATCGAGACCACCGAACCGACCGACCCCGAGGGCGCCGACGACGCGAGCGCCGCCGCCGAGACCCCGACCGGCGGCAAGCCCCTCGGCTTCGTGTTCGGCTACGGCGCCCTCGTGCCCGGCCTCGAGCGCGGCCTCGTGGGGATGGCCGCGGGCGAGACGCGTGTCCTCGAGGTGGCCCCCGAAGACGCCTACGGCCCCCGCGACGAGGGCCTCGAGCAGTGGTTCGACCGGGACGAGTTCCCGCCCGACGTGGCCGCCGAGGACGAGCTCGCCGCGACCGACGACCAGGGCCGCGATCTCACGCTCCGGGTGATCGAGGTGACCGACGACGCCGTGCTCGTCGACGCGAACCACCCCCTCGCCGGGGAGGCGCTCACCTTCGACGTCGTCGTGCGCGCCGTCCGCGCGGCGACCGCCCAGGAGCTCGCGCTCGCGCGCAAGGACGCGCCCAAGGCCAAGCTCAAGGTCGTCGTGCACCCCGAGCTCGACGACGAGCAATGACCATGCGCGCCACCCGGTCGTCGCGCGTGTTCATTTGAGCCAGAACGGCGCGGGAGATCCCGGAGAATCCTCCGTTACGTTGCGCTGGCGCCGTTGAAGCGCCGGAGCGTGGTGCCTACGGTTCCCTCGTGAACCACGACCTCACCGCGCTCGTCGGTCGTCACGGCGGAGATGGCTCTCGGCTGGTGCAGATCCTCCGCGAGGTGATGGCGCTCGAGGGGTGGATCTCGCCCCCGACCATCACCGAGCTCGCGCGCCTCCTGCACCTCCCCCGCGCCCACGTCGAAGGCGTCGCCGGCTTCTACGCCTTCTTCGCCACGACACCGCGCGGGCGCTTCCGCGTGCTGTTCAGCGACAACGTCACCGACGTGATGGCGGGCAGTCACGAGCTCCGCAAACGCATGCTCGACTCGTTCCGCATCGAGCTCGGCGAGGTGAGCCGCGACGGCCTCGTGAGCGTGGGCGCCACCTCGTGCACGGGCCTCTGCGATCAAGGGCCGGCGCTCCTGGTCAACGGCCACGCCATCGCGCGCCTCACCCCCGCGCGCATCGGCGCCATCACCTCCCTCATCCGCGCGGGCTCGCCCGTCGAGCAGTGGCCCGACAACCTCTTCACGATCGACCACCACGTCGAGCGCAAGGACCTCCTCCTCGGCACCGAGCTCGCGGCGGGCGCCGGGATCGACGCGGCGATCGGGCGTGGACGCGCCGGCACCGTCGCGGAGATCGGGGCCTCGCAGCTGCGCGGCCGCGGCGGCGCCGGGTTCTCCACGGGGGCCAAGTGGAAGGCCTGCGCGGCGGCCCCGGGCGAGCAGCGCTACGTCGTCTGCAACGCCGACGAGGGCGAGCCGGGCACGTTCAAGGACCGCGAGCTCCTACGGGAGTGGGCGCCCCTGGTCGTGGAGGGCATGACGGTCGCCGGCTTTGCCGTGGGCGCGCAGAAGGGCCTGATCTACCTGCGCGGCGAGTACCTGTTCCTCCTGCCCGCGCTCGAGGCGCTGCTCGAGGAGCGGCGCCGCGCGGGACTCCTCGGCGCCGCCATCCGCGGCGTCCCCGGGTTCGACTTCGACGTCGAGATCCACCTCGGCGCCGGCGCCTACGTGTGCGGCGAGGAGTCCGCACTCCTCGAGTCGCTCGAGGGCAAGCGCGGCATCCCGCGCAACCGCCCGCCGTATCCGGTCACCCACGGCTACCGCCAGCAGCCGACCGTCGTGAACAACGTGGAGACGCTCATGGCGGCCGCCCTCATCGCCGCACGCGGCGCCGACTGGTTCCGCGCCGTCGGCACCCCCAAGTCGGCGGGCACCAAGATCCACTCGGTGTCCGGCGACGTCGCGCGCCCCGGGATCTACGAGTTCCCGTTCGGCACCTCGATCCGCACCCTCCTCGCGGCAGCCGGCGCGACCAGGACCCAGGCGGTCATGGTCGGCGGTCCCTCCGGCGTGCTGGTCTCGGCGAGCGAGTTCGATCGCCGCGTCGCCTTCGAGGACGTGCCGAGCGCCGGCGCGTTCATGGCGTTCGACGACTCGCGCGACGTGCTCTCGGTCCTCGACAATTTCGCCCACTTCTTCGCCCACGAGAGCTGTGGGTTCTGCACACCGTGTCGGGTCGGCACCACGGTGCAGAGGCAGATCCTCGGGCGCGTCGTCGCGAACAAGGGCTCCCGGCGCGACGTGGACGAGCTCCTTCAGGTCTCGCGCCTGCTGAAGGCGACGAGCCACTGCGGGCTCGGGCACACCGCGGGCAACGCCGTGCTCGACGGCCTCACCAAGTTCCGACCCGCGTTCGACCGCCGCCTGTCGTCGCTCGACGTGCCCACGTTCGACCTCGACGCGGCCCTCGCCCCCGCCCGCGAGGCCACCGCGCGCGACGACGCGGGCGCTCACCTCGACGAGGAGGGACCGTGACCGACACACCCGAGGCCGATGCCACGTTCCAGCTCGACGGGCACGACGTGCCGTTCGAGCCCGGCCAGACCATCCTGCAGGCGGCCCTCGCCGCCGGGAAATACATTCCCTATCTATGCTTCCACCGCGAGTTCCACCCGCACGGGAGCTGCAAGGTGTGCACCGTCAAGGTCAACGGCCGCACCGGCGCGAGCTGCACCACGCCGGCCCACGCAGGCGACGTCGTCGAGTCCGAGACCGAGGAGATCCGCGACCTGCGGCGCCACCTCGTGCAGTTCCTGTTCACCGAAGGCAACCACTTCTGCCCCTCGTGCGAGCAGAGCGGCAACTGCACGCTCCAGGCGGTCGGCTACGACCTCGGCGTCACGACCGGGCACTACGTGCCGCTGTTCCCGAACCGCCCGCTCGACGCCTCGCACCCCGAGGTCCTGCTCGACTTCAACCGCTGCATCCTCTGCGAGCTGTGCGTCCGCGCGAGCACGCTGGTCGATCACAAGAGCGTGTTCGCCCTCTCGGGACGGGGCATCGACAAGCACCTCGTGGTCAACGCGGAGTCGGGCCGGCTCGCCGACACGGACCTCGCCGTCGACGACAAGGCCATGAGCGTCTGCCCGGTCGGCGTCATCCAGCGCAAGCGTCGCGGCTTCCTCGTGCCCATCGGCAAGCGCACCTACGACGAGCGCCCGATCCGCGAGGTCGCCGTCGACCAGGAGAAGGAGGCCTGAGATGGCCAAGAAGCTCCGCGTCGCCACCACCTCGCTCGCCGGCTGCTTCGGCTGCCACATGTCGTTCCTCGACATCGACGAGCGCCTCGTCGCGCTCCTCGACCACATCGAGCTCGACGCCAGCCCGCTGACCGATCTCAAGCACCCCGGGCCCTGCGACCTCGGCATCGTCGAGGGCGGCCTGTGCAACGCCGAGAACGTGCACGTCCTCCGCGAGTTCCGCAAGCAGTGCAAGATCCTGGTCGCGATGGGCGCCTGCGCGATCAACGGCGGCCTGCCCGCCCAGCGCAACCACCTCGACATCCGCGACTGCCTGCAGACGGTGTATCTCACCGGCCTCGGCGTCGAGCGCGGCTTCATCCCCAACGACCCGGAGCTCCCCCTCCCCCTCGCCCAGGTGCACCCGCTCCACGACGTCGTGAAGGTGGACTACTTCCTCCCCGGCTGCCCGCCCTCGGCCGACGCCATCTGGCAGTTCCTGACCGACCTCATCGCCGGTCGCACGCCGCAGCTCGGGCACGGCCTCATCCACTACGACTGAGAACAGCCATGACCTCATCCCTCGAGAAAGCCCAGGATCCGACCGGCCTGCGCCGCGTGGTCATCGAGCCCGTGTCGCGGGTCGAGGGCCACGGCAAGGTCACCATCCTGCTCGACGCCGAGAACAAGGTGCACCAGGTCCGGCTGCACATCGTCGAGTTCCGCGGCTTCGAGCGCTTCATCCAGGGCCGCCCGTACTGGGAGGTGCCGGTGATGGTGCAGCGGCTCTGCGGCATCTGCCCGGTGAGCCACCACCTCGCCGCGAGCAAGGCGCTCGACCGCGTGGTGGGCGCGCACACCCTGACGCCGACCGCCGACCGGGTGCGGCGGCTCATGCACTACGGGCAGATCCTGCAGTCGCACGCGCTGCACTTCTACCACCTCTCCTCGCCCGATCTCCTGCTCGGCTTCGAGAGCGAGGTCGCGCGGCGCAACGTCGTCGGCGTGCTCGCCGCCTACCCGGAGCTCGCCAAGCAAGGGGTGATGCTGCGCAAGTTCGGGCAAGAGGTGATCCGCATCACGGCGGGCAAGCGCGTGCACGGCACGGGCTCGATCCCGGGCGGCGTGAACAAGTCGGTGTCCGAGGCCGAACGCGACGAGCTGCAGCGCTCGCTCCCCGACGTGATCGCCTGGGCCCGGACCGGCGTCGCGCTCGTCACCGAGCTGTTCGCGAAGGACCGCGCCACCTACGAGCGCTTCGGCACGGTGCGCTCCAACATCCTCTCGCTCGTCGGTCGTGACGGGAAGCTCGACCTCTACGACGGCGTGCTCCGCGCCCGCGACGGCGACGGCAAGATCCTCTTCGATGGCGTCGACGTGCAGGGCTACGACGCGCTCATCAAGGAGAACGTGCGGTCGTGGAGCTACATGAAGTTCCCGTTCCTGACCGCGCTCGGCCCCGACGCCGGCTGGTACAAGGTCGGGCCCCTCGCGCGCATCCAGAACTGCGACTCGCTCGGCACCCCGCTCGCCGACGCCGCCCGCGACGAGCTGCTGGCCGTCACCCCGGGCAAGGTGGTCCACGCGCCGCTCGCGTTCCACTGGGCTCGCATGATCGAGCTCCTGCACGCGGCCGAGGTGATCGAGCGGCTGCTCGCCGACCCGGCACTGCTCGGCACGGAGCTCGTCACGAGCGGTCCCCGCGGAACGACCGGCGTGGGCGTGATCGAGGCGCCGCGGGGCACCCTCATCCACCACTACGAGGTCGACTCCCAGGACCTCGTCACCATGTGCAACCTCATCGTCTCCACCACCCACAACAACCAGGCGATGAACGAGGCCATCCGCGAGGTGGCGCGCCAGTACCTCGACGGCCACGAGCCCACCGAGGGCCTGCTCAACCACATCGAGGTCGCCATCCGGGCGTTCGATCCGTGCCTCTCGTGCGCGACGCACGCGCTCGGCAAGATGCCGCTCGAGGTCGAGATCCTCGACGCCGAGGGCGCGCTGCTCGAGCGCCTGGTCCGGGAGGGCGAGCACCTCGGATGACCGCGCCGCTGCTGGTGATCGGCGTCGGCAACCCCTCGCGCGGCGACGACGCCCTCGGGCCTCTGTTCGTCGAGCGCCTCGCGGAGCTCCTGGCCGGGGAGATCGCCGCCGGTGTGGTCGAGGTGCTCACCGACTTCCAGCTCCAGATCGAGCACGCGCTGGACCTGTCGGGTCGCGCGCGCGTGGTGTTCGTCGACGCGAGCCTCTGCGCGACGGCGCCGTTCGAGCGCTCGAGCGTGGCGCCGAGGGAGGCCGCGGATCCGACCACCCACAGCCTCTCGCCATCGGCGGTGCTCGCCACCCACGCGCGCGTCGTCGGCGCGCCTCCCCCGGCCTTCGTGGTCGCGATCCGCGGCGAGCGCTTCGAGCTCGGCGAGCCGCTGTCCGAGGCGGCGGCGACGAACCTCGCCGCGGCGCTGCGCGCGCTCGTCCCCTGGCTGCGTGGCGGGGCCGCCACACCGATCTGACGGCACACGGCGTCGTCGCGTACGCTCTCCCGATGGACCCGGGACGGCCCTCGTTCCTGAAGCTGCCCCCTGCGATCGACGCCGCGTTCGAGCGCAGCGCGATCCGCAGCGTGGCCCCGCTCGCCGCGGTCCTCGGCCCCCTCTACCTGGCCTTCGCGGTCGCGCACCCGTTCGCGCTGCCGGCGGAGCAGGCGCGCATCATGACCCCGATCGCGGCGGCCACCGGCGCCGTCCTCCTGCTGCTCGCCCGGAGGCCGATCCAAGGCCCCCGCTTCGCGCACCTCTTGCCGGCCGCGATCGCCGCGCTCGTATGGGTCAACGTCACGGCGCACGTCGTGCTCTCTCGCGAGCTGCACCAGACGACGAACTACGCCCTCCTCATCATCGGGGTCGGCGGGCTGTTCCTGTCGATCCGGCTCTACCTCGCGGTCGTGGCGGTCACGCTCGCGAGCTTCGTCCTCTCGACGCGGTGGGCCACCGCCTCGACGCTCGTGACGCACTTCTCGTTCCTGACGCTGTCCGCCACCTGCCTCTCGCTGGCGGTGTTCATCGTCCGGCGCGTCAACCTCGTGCGGATAGAGGAGCTGCGGCTGCGGGAGGCGGCGCAGGCGGCGGCGGTGGCGCGCATCTCCGCGCGGCTGCAGGCGGTGCTCGACGGCATGCTCGAGGGCATCGTCGTCGTCGGCGACGACGGCGCGATCGAAGCCGAGCGATCGGCGGCGGCGGCCCAGATTCTCGGGCCTAGCATCGCCGCCGGAGTGCCGGTGGTCGACCTCCTGTTCCCCGAAGGGGGCGTCGAGCGCGAGGCGTTCGAGGAGTGGCGCGGCGCGGTCTTCGGAGCCTCGCGCGAGGTGTGGGACGAGCTCGAGGGCCTCGCGCCGACCCGCGTGGTCCACAGCGGTCGGCCGCTCTCTCTCGAGTTCCGTCCGCTGTTCGAGGGCGAGCGAGTAGCCCACGTCGTCGTGCGCATCCGGGACGAATCGGAGCGACACGCGCTCGAGCGCGCGATGCGCGAGCAGGAGGAGGCCTTCGCGCGACGCCTCGCCGCGATGCGGCGGCTCTCGGTGGGGAGCGGCGAGGTCAGCGCGTTCGTCCGCTCCGCGCAGGCCCGGCTGGTCCGGTGCCGCGCGTTGCTCGGTGCGGGCCCTGCACACGCCGAGTTGCTGGAGCAGGTGCACACTCTCAAGGGCGAGGCCGATGCCCTCGGCCTCGACGAGCTACGCGACGCCGCGCACGTCTTCGAAGACGAGCTCGCCACCCGGTCGGCCTCTCCCGCCGACGGGGTCGCGGCGCTGGAGCGCGCCCTCTCGAGCACGCGCGAGCTCCTGGTCCAGGCTTCACCGATCGGCGAGCGAATCCTCTCGCAGTGCACCGTGCAGTCCGAGGACGTCGCGCGCTTGCTCGAGATCGCAGGGGACCGGGACGACGAGCTCGGCGCCATCGCCCGACGCCTCGCCGGGCGTCCGTTCGGCGAGCTCGCGCGCGCGGTCGTGCAACGCGCGGGCACCTGGGCGGCGTCGGTCGACAAGCAGGTCGACGTGGTGGTCGAGGGAGGCGAGCGGCCCATCGATCCCGCGCTCGCGATCGTACTCCCGGGCGTGCTCGCGCACCTCGTCCGCAACGCCATCGCGCATGGCATCGAGACCGCGAGCGCGCGGGCGGAGGCCGGCAAACCGGCGGTCGGGGTCGTGACGCTGAGCTGCGGGAAGGGCTCGGAGATCACCGTGCGCGACGACGGTCGGGGCATCGCGCCCCAGATCGCCGACCGGATCTTCGAGGCGGGCACGACCACGCGGGCCGCGGTCGACCGCCTCTCGGGGCGCGGGGTCGGGCTCTCGGCGGTCGCGGCCGAGCTCGCCGAGGCGGGCTATGTGATCACCACCGAGCCCGCGCCGATCGGGGCTCGCTTCGTCGTCCGCCCGAGGGTCTAGGCCAGCGCGGCGCGCACGAGCACGCCCACGGCAGCGAGCACGAGCACGACCAGGCTCACGAGGAAGAAGAACCCGACGAAGGGCCGCCGGTCGACGAGCCGACCGGCCTCCCGGAACACGCGCTTGGTGAACGTGATCTGGCACTGGACGCGGACCTTGCCCTCGAGGATCTCGTACAGGCGGTCCACGACCTCGCTCGCGCTCTGGAAGCGCTGGGCCGGGTCCTTCGCGAGGCCCTTGTCGACGAGGTGGGCCAGCTCGGCGGGCATGGGACCCTGCGCGGGGCTGCGCGCGGCCGCGATGGTGAAGAACGAGGGCTTCTCGTAGGCGACCGCCTGCAGGAGCTGGGGGAGGGTCGTGGCGTGCGCGAGGTAGTGCCGCAGCGACATGAGCTCGTCGAGGAGCACGATGGCGCTGTAGACGTCGCTCCGCTCGTCGATCGCCTTGCCCTGGGCCTGCTCCGGCGACATGTACGCGGGGGTGCCGACGAGCGCCCCCTGCCGCGTGTGGAACATGCGCGCCTTCTCGCTCGTGGGCTCCGTGGTCTCGACGGTCGGCAGCTCGCGCGCGCCCGTGGGCTTGGCCACGCCCCAGTCCATCAACACGACCTCGCCGTAGCGGCCGATCATCACGTTGGCGGGCTTGATGTCACGGTGGACGATCCCGCGGTCGTGGGCGAACTGCAGGGCCCGGAGGAGGCCGACGAAGAGCTCGATCCGCACCTCGAACGGGTAGCGCCGGTGGTAGCCCGGGTCGCCAGCGGCGAGGCGCTCGATGACGTGCTCGAGGGTCTCGCCCTCGACGTACTTCATCACGAAGAAGTAGCGGCCCTGGTCGTCGACCCCGACGTCGTGGATGGGCACGATGTTCGGGTGCTCGAGGCGCCCGATGGTGCGCACCTCCTCGACGAAGCGCGCGAGGCCGGCGGCGTCGGTGGTCCCCGGGAGCAGCTGCTTGACCGCGACCGTGCGGTCGATGTCCTCGTCGCGGGCGAGCAGGACCTCGCCCATGCCCCCCTGCCCGAGCACCTTCAGGCGCACGTAGCGGTCGCGCTGCGCGTGGACGATGCGGAGGCTCTCGCCGTCGCCCTCGAGCCGCGGCAGGACCGTGCTCCGACCGAGGGTCGAGGTGCCCGGCACGCCCACCACGGTTGCCACGCCGAGGCCGTCGTTCGCCAGCGTCGGCGCCGTCGCGACGTCGAGAGGACTCCGGGTGGCGCTCACGACCCCCGGACCCGCGAGGGTCGCGTCGAGCGAGCCGTCGGCCGCCACGGTCGCGTCGAATGCGGATGCCATCGCTGCCCCCAAGCCTACCCGATGCCCCCAGCGGGAGGGGGGTCGCGGCGAAAAGGGCCACCTGACCACCTGGGGAGGGGGGAACAAACGCCTGCCAGGGCTGGTTGTGCTATCCGACCGGCCGCATGACCGCCAAGCTCCCGCACAAGCCCACCTCCGGGGTCAAGTTCCTCCCCTGGAAGTTCGACACCCGCGTCGTCGCCCGCAATCTGGACGCCGGCATCATCAGCGAGGCCGATCTCGCGGCGCACCTCAAGGCGCTGCCCGACGTCGCCGACAAGGGCGAGACCCACTTCACTCCGCGTCCGGGCGAGCAGATCGCCGACGACGACGAGAGCGACGACGAGGGCTGAGATGGCCGAGCCGCTCCCGTCGATCGACTTCAGCACCCTCATCCTGTCGCTGTCGCAGACGGCGCTGGTCCACCTCGGCGTCGCGCCGCCGCCGGACGGCACCCCGTCCGCGCCCGATCTGGCGCTCGCCCGGCAGACCATCGACATGGTCGGGATGCTGCAGGAGAAGACCAAGGGCAACCTCACGGGCGCCGAGGAGCATCTCATCGACCAGGTGCTCTACGACCTGCGGATGCAGTTCGTGGAGCGCTCCAAGGAGCCCCAGGGATGAATCTGCCGCGCCGTCTGGCCCTCGTCTTCGTCACCACCCTCGCGCTCGGAGCCCTCGGATCGGGCTGCAGACGAGACCGCGACGACGACGGCAAGGACGGCAAGGACGGCAAGGGGATCCCCACCAACGCGGTGAGTGTCTCCACCCCGACCGTCGGGCTGCCCACGGGTGGCAAGCCGGTGCAGCTCCCCCCGGGAATCCCGCCGGTCGGCACGCCCGCGAGCTTCGCGCCCCTCGCCAAGGCCACGGCCCCCGCCGTCGTGACCGTGCTCCTCAAGATCAAGAAGGGGCACATGGTCGGCAAGGGCATCGGCTCCGGCTTCTTGATCGACAAGTCCGGCACGATCCTCACCAACAACCACGTCGTGCAAGACGCGAGCGACCTGGCGGTCCAGCTCTACAACGACAAGCGGGTCGACGCGAAGGTGCTGGGCACCGACCCGATGACCGACGTCGCGGTCATCAAGATCGACCCGCCGGCGGGCATCGAGCCCATCGCCCTCGGCGACAGCGACGCGGTGTCCGTCGGCGACTGGCTCGTCGCGATCGGCAGCCCGCACGGCCTCCGGCAGACCGTCACCGCCGGCATCCTCTCCGCGCGCGGCCGCACCATCAACGAGGTGCCGCTCCCCGGGCAGCACTACTTCGACTTCCTCCAGACCGACACCGCCATCAACCAGGGCAACAGCGGCGGCCCGCTGCTCAACCTCAAGGGCGAGGTCATCGGGATCAACACGGCCATCAACGCCAAGGCGCAAGGCCTCGCGTTCGCCATCCCGATCAACATGGTCAAGCAGATGCTGCCCTCGCTCGTGAAGGACGGGCGCGTCGTGCGGAGCTATCTGGGGGTCGGCATCGAGGACTCGGAGTTCGACGAGAAGTCCGGCACCAAGGGCGCCCTGGTCGTCTCGGTCAAGAAGGGCACCCCCGCCGCCAAGGCCGGCATCAAGGTCGACGACGTCATCCTCGCCGTCGACGGCACCCCGGTGAAGAACTCGAGCCAGATGCGTTGGCTCGTCTCGATCGCGGGCGTTGGCCGCAAGGTCACCCTGCGCGTGGTCCGCGACAGCAAGGCGTTCGACCTCACGGTGAAGCTCGAGAAGCTCCCGGAGCAGAAGCCGGCCCCCGCCAAGCCGAGCGAAGAAGAAGAAGAGGAAGAGGAAGACCCGCACTGACCCGCGCGGGTCCGCACCTCCATGCCGCTCCCCTACATCGACATCAAGCCGGTCGCCCTGCCGGTGATCGGGCTCAAGCTGCACGCGTTCGGTGCGCTCGTGGCGACCGGGGTGATGATCGGCTCGGCCCTGGCCGTCCGTCGCGCGGTGGCACGCGGCCTCTCGCGGCAGAAGTTCGAGTCCCTGGTCACCTACTGCCTCTTGTTCGGCTTCGTGCTCTCGCACGTGCTCGACGAGCTCATGTACCGGCCCAAGGAGGTGCTCGCGAACCCGATCACGCTCCTCTACGTGTGGAAGGGAATCTCGAGCTACGGCGGCTTCATCGGCGGGCTCGTCGGCGCGCTCGTGTGGCGCCACAGGTTCAAGGAGAAGCTCCTCCCGTACGCCGACCAGATCACCGCGGTGTTCGCCGTGAGCTGGATCTTCGGCCGAGCCGGCTGCGCCTCGGCCCACGACCACATCGGGCGCCTCTCGAGCTCGCCGCTGGCGGTCGCGTTCCCCGGTGGCCCGCGGTTCGACCTCGGCCTCCTCGAGATGTTCATCACCATCCCGATCGCGATCTTCATGTGGTGGTACGCGCGGGTCCCCCGCCGCGCTGGGCAGATCACCGGCGTGCTCTGCATGGTCTACGCGCCCATCCGCTACCCGCTCGACGCGCTGCGCGCGACCGACATCAGCGGCGCCGACGCGCGCTACGTGGGCCTCACCCCCGGCCAGTGGCTCTCGCTCGCGCTGTTCGGCGTGGGCCTCGCGCTCTACCTCCACGCGCGCACCCAGCCGGTGATCGCGGTGGTGCCCGTCAGCGAGCGGGCGTCGCCAGAAGAGCCTGCCAGCGCGTGAGCGCGGGGCCGAGCGCGCGCTCGATCTGCGACTGCTCGAGGGCCAGCGAAGGGAGCGGCGCACCGGCGGCCAGCGCCTTGCGCAGGCAGGCGTGCGCGGAGACGTATTTGCCGCGGCGCAGGTAGGCGCGACACAGGAGCGGCAGGATCTCGGCGCCGGACGCGCCGTAGTGCATCGCGCGGCGGAACGGCGCGATGGCCTCGCCCGGGCGACCGTCGGTCAGGTAGGCCTCGCCGAGGCGACGGAACAGATCGCCCGCCAGCGGGCCCTCGCCGGCCCACTGGATCCCGAGGCGCAGGATCTCTTCGGCTTGCGGTGACTCGCCGAGGCGCGCGCACGCCGACCCGAGCAGGCCGAGGCCCTTGGCGATGAGCTGCCGCGCGTCGGCGGCGAGCGCCTGGCCCTCGGGGGTGCGCAAGAAGATGGCGAGAGGCGCCGGCCAGCTGCCGAGCAGCGTGACGACGCGCGCGGGATCGCCCGCCTGCGCGGCCTCCTCGGCCTCGGCGACCTTGGCGAGATCGATCGCGCCGCGCGCGCCGCTCGAGACGCGCTCCAGGTCCTGCCGCACGAGCGCCGAGATGGCCGTGCGCAGCTCCTCGAGCCCGATCGACTCCTCGAAGCCGTCGCGCAGCACCGCGATGACCGAGCGATCGCCGTCGACGCTCAGCCGGCGCAGCGAGAGGCCGAACAGCGGCGCCAGCAGCAAGTGACGTACCCCGATGTGCGCCTGCAGCGCCTCGACGTCGGTCTCGCGCGCGGGCGGAGGACCGTGCTTGTCCTCGGTGAGCAGCGCGCCGACGAGCTGGCGCCGGAACTCGGGCAGCGAAGCGCGGCGGGTGGGCTCCTCGTCGCCCGCCACGAACTCCACGATGGTGGCGTCGGGGTTGCGTCGATCGACCGTGAGCGCGGTGATGCGGACGCCGGCCACCAGCGAGAAGGCGAAGAACCGCTCGCCGACGATCTCGCAAAGCGCCTGGAAGCTGCCGATGCTCTCGCCGATGCGCTCGAACCAACCGTCCGTGCGGACGGCGTCGAGCGGGAAGACATTGGCGGCCATGCTCCGGCCGAACGGTACCAAATCGCAGGACCCCGACGCCCTGAGAATTCGCATCCCCGATGATATTTGCTTGGTCGCTCCCGGATCGTCCCCGTCCGGTCCGCCCTCGAACACGGGCGGGAATGGATCGGTGCGCCCCTGCGTTGTGTCCGCCCGGCCGCCGGCATGCCTCGGCACCGCCCAGCTCCCTCGCCTACACGCGCATACAGGCTTTGCCTGCGATCGTCCGTCCGTGGTACCCTTTCGGTCCACTTTTCCACAGGCCCTCCACAGTCCGCCGTTCCTCTACTGAGGGCCCCTGCACCGGGGGCAGGCCTGACGCGCGTTCACTCCGATGGAACGGGGAACCCCATGATCTTCGACTGGCTCTACGGCCTCTTCTCCAACGATCTGGCCATCGATCTCGGCACGGCCAACACGCTCATCTACGTGAAGGGCAAAGGCATCGTGTCGTGCGAGCCCTCGGTCGTCGCGGTCAAGCGGGACGAGCGCGGGCAGAAGAAGGTCGTCGCCGTGGGCCGCGAGGCCAAGGAGATGCTCGGCCGTACCCCTGGCAACATAGAGGCCATCCGCCCGCTGCGGGACGGCGTCATCGCCGACTTCGAGGTCACCGAGGCCATGCTCCGCCACTTCATCGAGCGCGCCCACGACCGGCGCACCCTCGTGAAGCCCCGCATCGTCATCTGCGTGCCCTTCGGCATCACCGAGGTCGAGAAGCGCGCCGTGAAGGAGAGCGCCGAGAGCGCTGGCGCCCGCGAGGTCTACCTCATCGAGGAGCCCATGGCCGCGGCCATCGGGGCCGGCCTGCCGATCACCGAGCCGAGCGGCAACATGATCGTCGACATCGGCGGCGGCACCACCGAGGTCGCCATCATCTCGCTGACCGGCATCGTCTACTCGCAGTCGGTCCGCGTGGGCGGCGACAAGATGGACGAGGCGATCATCGCGTACGTCAAGCGCAAGTACAACCTCGCCATCGGCGAGCAGACCGCCGAGCGCGTGAAGATGACCATCGGCAACGCCTACGCGCCCGAGGTCCCGAGCAGCATGGAGGTCAAGGGGCGCGACATGGTCGCGGGCGTCCCCAAGACCGTCGTCGTCAACAGCGACGAGATCCGCGAGGCGCTCCAGGAGCCGCTCAACGCCATCGTCGACGCGGTGCGCGTGGCGCTCGAGAAGTGCCCGCCCGAGCTCGCGGCCGACATCGTCGACAAGGGCGTCGTCCTCACCGGCGGCGGCGTGCTGCTCAAGAACCTCGACGTGCTCCTCCGCGAGGAGACCGGCCTCCCGGTCATGCTCAGCGACGACCCGCTGTCGGCCGTCGTGCTCGGCTCGGGCAAGGTCCTCGACCACATGGACCTCCTGGCGCAGGTCGCGGTGGGGTAGCAGGGCGCGGGCATGACCCCTCAACTCGGTAGCTGGCGGCGGCTGCGTGACACCGCCGTCGTCGCGCTCCTGCTCGCCCTGCCGTTCTTCGTGCTGCGATCGCACGTACGGCAGCCGCGCGATCTGAACGCGCTCGATCGGGTCGTGCTCAACGCGCTCAAGCCGCTGCAGTACGTCGGCGCGGTCATCGGCAAGGGCGTCTCCGCGCTGTTCGGCTCGTACGTCTACCTGGTCGACGTCAAGGCCGAGAACGACAAGCTCGGGCACGAGAACATCGCGCTCAAGGAGAAGGTGCGCCGGCTCGAGGCCATGGAGGCCGAGAACCGTCGCCTCAAGAAGCTCCTCGGGCTCAAGGACCAGCACGGGCCCGAGGCGCTCACCGCGCAGGTGATCGCCAAGGACGCGAGCGACTTCCGCGTGACCAACCTCCTGCTCGACAAGGTCAGCTCCGAGGTGAAGCCGGGGTGGGCCGTGCTCTCCGAGGAGGGCGTGGTCGGCGTGGTGCTCCGCGCCGAGGGCGCCACCCTCGAGGTGCAGCTCGCGGTCGACCCGCAGCTCGCGATCGACGTCGTCGACGAGCGCACCGGCGCGCGCGGGCTCGTGCGCGGCACCGGCGATCTCACCAAGTACACCTGCAAGGTCGAGTACATGAAGCGCGCCGACGAGGTGGCCGTCGGCGACCTCCTCGTGACCAGCGGCATCGGCGCCCGCTTCCCCAAGGGCGTCTCGGTCGCCCGCATCACCAAGATCCACAACCGCGGCTTCGGCGAGTTCCAGGAGGTGGAGGCCGAGCCAGTGGTCTCGTTCTCGCGGCTCGAAGAGGCGCTCGTGGTCCCGCCGGCCGGCGCTCCCAAGGAGCCGGAGCCCAAGCCCGCCCCGAAGAAGTAGGCCATGCGGTACACGCTGTTCCTCCTGCTCGGGCTCGTGCTCGTGGTGCTGCAAGGCGAGACCTGGATCATCCTCGGGCCGCTCGCGGCGCGCGGGTTCCGGCCGTCGCTGCTCGTGCCGCTGCTCGTGTACGTGGCCGTGAGCGAGTCCAACCTCGCGCTCGCAGCCAGTGTGGGGTTCCTGCTCGGGTACGTGCTCGACGTGATCGGTGGGGCCCCGATCGGGCTCTACGCGTTCACCTCGGTCGCCACCGTGGCCCTCGCGCGGCTCGCCGGGCTGCGCATCGTCACCCAGTCCGGGTGGGCGCGCGCGGTGCTCGCCGGCGCGTTCGCCGGGCTCGGCACGCTGATGGTCATCGTGCTGCTCGCCATCTTCGGCAAGGGCGCCTACGTGCCGCGCGCGATGTTCCGCCTCATCCTGCCGCACGCGGTCGCGACCATCGTCTTCGCGCCGCTCGTGTTCCGGGCGGCCGCCCGCGTCTCGGCGATCGCCTCGGGCCTGGTCGAGCCCCGCGAGGGCAAGAGCAGCCTCGCGGCGTCGCTGCCCCCACGGCGCGCGTCCTCCGGGCGAGAAGAGCGCAGGAGCATCTCGTGAACCTGCTCGGTCAACGGCCCGACGTCGGCGAGTTCCGCAAGCGCTACAAGTGGCTCGCGCTCGCCGTGGTCGCGCTCAACCTGGTGCTGGTGGGCAAGCTCGCCCATCTGCAGCTCATCAAGGCCGCCGAGAACGCCGCCATCGCGCACGACAACATCGTGCACAAGGTCACCCTCGCCACGAGCCGCGGTGTCATCCGCGACCGGCACGGCGTGGTGCTGGCCGCGAGTCGCGAGTCCTGGAACGTCTACGTCGTCCCCGCGCGCCTCGACCTCGACAAGACCTACCCGCGCCTCGCCGAGCTGCTCGGCCTCGGCCCGGTGGAGCGCGCGACCCTCGAGCAGCGCCTGCGCGAAGCCCGCGCGAAGGACCTCGCCGCGCTCAAGCTCGACCCGAAGCACCGCATCCGCGAGATCATCGTCCGCGAGGACATCTCGCGCGACACGGTGGGCGCTCTCGAGACCCACCGCGCGGAGCTCGCCGCCGTCAGCTGGATCAGCGTGCCGCTGCGCTACTACCCGCAGAAGGAGCTCACGTTCCACCTGCTCGGGTACGTCAACGAGGTCAACAAGGAGGACCTCGACGCGCTCCCGGAGGGCCAGAAGAAGGACCTGCAGCCGGGCGACCGCGTGGGCCGGAGCGGCGTCGAGAAGGCGTGGGAGGCGTTCCTGCGCGGGCAGCGCGGCTGGAAGAAGGTCGTCATGGACGCGCGCGGCAACCGCCGCACGGCCAAGGAAGACCAGGCGCTGATCGACGCGCCCGCCGAGAACCCGCCGGTGCCGGGCCGCGATCTCCGCCTGAGCATCGATGCCGACCTCGTCTCCACCGCGCGCAAGGCCTTCGCAGGGCAGCTCGCGGGCGCCGTGGTGGCCATCGAGGTCAAGACGGGCCGCGTGCTCGCGGTCTACTCCAAGCCCGGCATCGACCCGAACGACTTCGTGACCGGCCTCTCGCAGAAGCAGGCCGAGGCGATCCTCACGAACCCGCTCTCACCGCTCACCGACAAGACCCTCTACGAGGCGTACTTCCCCGGGTCGACGATGAAGCCGTTCCACGCCCTCGCGGCCCTCGGCGCCGGCGCCGTCACCCGCGACAGCCACGAGCTCTGCGAGCACGTGCTGCAGGTGAGCCGCACCCGGTTCAAGTGCGAGGGCTTCCACGGGCAGATCTCGATGCACGACGCGATCGTGCGCAGCTGCAACGTCTACTTCTACCAGCTCGGCAAGAAGACCACGCTCGACAAGATGTCGGCGATGGACGCCGAGTTCGGGTTCGGCCAGCGCTCCGGCGTCGGCTTCAACCACGAGTCGCCCGGGCTCATCCCCACCACCGCCTGGTACATGCAGCACTACGGCGGGTTCCGCACCGGCTTCGCGCTCAACGCCGCCATCGGGCAGGGCAACACCAAGGTGACCGTGCTGCAGCTCGCCATGGCCTACGCGGCGCTCGCCAACGGCGGCACGCTCTACGCGCCGCAGGTCGTGCAGGCGATCGAGACCCCGTTCACCGACGCGGGTGGCGGTGGCATCGAGCAAGATTTCCCGCCGCGGATCCGCCGCAAGATCGGCGTCGACCCCGGGCAGCTCAAGTTCGTCAAGGAGGCGATGGCCGGCGTCGTCAACGAGGAGGGCGGCACCGCCTACCGCGAGCGCACGACCAAGGTGATGGTGGCCGGCAAGACGGGCACCGCGCAGGTGTCGCGCGTCGGGCAGAAGCCCGGCATCGACCCGCACCTCATCTGGTACTTCAACCGCGACCACGCGTGGTTCGCGGGCTTCGCTCCCTACGACGACCCGGAGATCGCCATCGCGGTCCTCGTCGAGCACGGCGGCGGCGGTGGTCACAACGCGGCCCCGATCGCCATGCGCATGTTCGACGAGTGGTTCACCCGCATCAAGCCGGCGCACGAGGGCGCGGCCACCGCGAAGGACGGCAAGCCCCTCCCCTCCGCCAGCAAGGGGCCCGCCAAGTGAACCGGCCATCGGCGCTCGGACGCGTGGCCCGCGCCCGCGAGGGGATCGACTGGGCGCTGCTCGTCGGCGTGCTGATCATCGCGGTGATCGGCGTCATCAACCTGTACAGCGCGACGAGCGTCGCCAAGGCCGGGCGCGCCGATCTCTACGTCACCCAGATCTACTGGCTGGTCGCCGGGGGCATCGCGGCCACCCTCGCCGCGGCGATCGACTACCGACACTTCGAGCGCCTCGCCTACGTGATCTACGGCGGCGGCATCGTGCTGCTCCTGCTCGTGTTCATCCTCGGGCGCGACATCCACGGCGCCTCGCGGTGGATCGACATCGGCGGCAAGGAGCGGGGCTTTCGCTTCCAGCCGTCGGAGTTCATGAAGCTGATCCTCGCGATCTCGCTCGCCAAGTACCTGCACGACGACCCGAAGATCCCGGCCGGTCCGGGCGGCGGCGGGCGGCGGCTCGGCGACTACGTGGTGCCCGCGGTGCTGGTCGGGATCCCGTTCGCGCTCGTCGCCAAGCAGCCCGACCTCGGCACCGCGCTCATCCTCATGGGGATCTTCGTCGCCGTGATGGCGCTCACCCGCATCCGCTGGCAGTCGCTCACGCTGCTGGTGGTCGGGGTCACCGCCACGAGCCTCGTCGCCTGGAACTACCTGCTCCACGACTACCAGAAGCGCCGCATCACCTCTTTCATCAACCCCGAGCTCGACATCCGCGGCGCCAACTGGCACTCGCACCACGCCCGCGTGGCCATCGGCAACGGCGGCGTGTTCGGCCAGGGGTACATGCACGGCACGCAGAACCACTACCTGTTCATCCCCGAGCAGCACACCGACTTCCCCTTCCCCGTCTTCGCGGAGGACTGGGGCTTCACGGGCGGGCTCGTGCTGATCGCGGCGTACACGTTCGTGGTCCTCTGGGGCATCGGCATCGCCGCGCGCGCGCGGGATCGCTTTGGGGCCGCGCTCGCGGTCGGCGTCACCGCGATGATCTTCTGGCACGCGTTCTTCAACATCGGCATGGTGACGGGCGTGCTCCCGGTCGTGGGTGTGACGCTGCCACTGTTCAGCTATGGCGGCTCGAGCGTGACCACGGTCCTGGTCGGCATCGGGCTGCTCATGAACGTGAGCATGCGGCGAAACACGTTCGGCTAGAGTGCGGGGATGCGCGCGCGTCTCCTCACAGCGTTGATGCTCCTCGGCTGCGGCAAGGACGAACCCGTCACGGCGCCGCCGGCGTCGACCTACGCGCCGCCACCCGCGGTCGCCGTCGTGGAGACGGGCGTCACGCGCGACCTGTTCCTCGTCCCGGGGGTGCACCCCGGCCCGAACCCCACGCTCGGCGTCGAGACCCCGAAGGAGCGGGACTTCGTCCGCGTCGTCCGCTACCGGCTCGAGAAGAGCACGCCGGCCCGCGCCATCGTCGTGATGATGCCAGGCTTCCTCGGTGGTGCCGGCTCGTTCGACGGCGTCGCGCGCGCCCTCGTTCGCCGCGGCCTCGCGGACCCCGCCGCGGTGGTCGAGGTGTGGGCGATCGACCGCCGCGCCAACCTGCTCGAGGACACCCACGGCAGCGACGTGGCCGAGGTGAAGAAGGACCCGGCCCTCGCGCGCAAGTACTACTACGACGGCGAGGCGGTCGAGGGGAAGACGTTCGCCGGCTTCCTCGACCAGAGCGACCTCGGCTACGTCAGCGAGTGGGGCCTGCCCCTCACCCTCGGCGATCTGCGCAACGTGATCGCCCGCGTGCCCGCGGCCGAGCGCAAGCAACGGGTGGTGCTGCTCGGGCACTCGCTCGGCGGCACCATCGTCGAGTCCTACGCGGCCTGGGATTTCGAGGGCCAGCGGGGCCTCGACGACCTCGCCGGCCTGGTCCTCGTGGACGGCGTCGCCGGCAAGGAGCTCGACCCGGTGAGCTCGTTCTCCGAGAAGGACTACCTCGAGGGCTCGGCCACCGGCACGGGGAGCCCGTTCTCGGCGCCGGGCTTGAACGTGATCCGCAAGGTGCAGCCCTACGTCGCGCTGCCGTTCTTCGGCGTGAAGGGCCTCGAGCACGCCGAGCGCCTCGCGATGGCCGCGCGCTACTCGCCGGCGGCGCCACGCATCCCCGACGACGACGTGACGGCCTCGCTCGCGCTCATCCTCGGCCTCAAGTCGTCGACCGTCCCGAAGACGACGAGCCGCGGCGCGTTCGGCCTCGCATTCGACGACGCCTCGAGCACGATCACCATCGGCGCGGTGAGCTGCGGCAAGGCCGTCGGCGGTCCGCTCGCCTCGTACAAATCGCTGCTCGGGGGCACGCTGCTGCAGCCGAGCGACCCGAGCGCGACCTACGACTGGGAAGACGGCGAGCTCACCGCCCTCGCCGACCTCGCCGACGCGTGGTTCTCGGGTCCCGGCCTCAACTTCGGGGAGTGGTACTTCCCCGCGCGACTCTCCCTCGACGCCTCGCTCGCGGGCTCGCTCGTGATGGAGCCCGGCGATTTCCGCGAGAAGTACGGCATGCGCATGAAGCACGGCGCCGCACTCGATCTGCCCGTGCTCGCCATGGCCGCCGCCCTGACCGCGGACGCGGACGGCACCGGCACGGCGAAGTCCTACGACAAGCTGCGGGCGATGCTCGGCGACAAGCCGGTCGGCGAGGGTCGCGCGCTCGCCGGGGTGCCCCGCACCGACCCGCGCGCGTGGCAGCTGCTCGTGCGGCCGAAGTTCACCCACATCGACCCGCTCATGGCGAGGGACGTGGGCGAGGGCAAGGCCTGGTACGACGCGCTCGCGTCGTTCGTGAAGAGCGCCACCAAGGACGGCGGCGTGGTCGTGCCCTAGGAGCGGAAGAGGAGTCGCACGTCGCGCGGGCCGAGGCCGAGCGCGCGGTCGAACGCCCGCTTCATGCGGGCCGGGTCGCCGAACCCCGTGGTGGCGGCGACCTCCTTGAGGGAGGCCTCGGTGGTGGACAGCAGCGTGCGCGCCTCCTCGACCCGCAGCTTCTCGAGCAGCTTGGCTGGGGTCGTGCCCAGGTCTTCGAGGCAGCGGCGGTGGAACGTGCGGAGCGACAGGCCCGTGCGACGGGCGAGGGACTCGAGCGTCGCGGTGCGCAGGTGCGCGCGGGCCCACGCGATGCCCGCCGCGAGCGGGTCGGAGGCGTCGGACTGCGCGACCAGCACGTCGGAGAACTGCGATTGATACCCGGGCCTCCGCGCGTAGAGCACGAGGTGCGCCGCGATGAGGTCGGCGACCTTGCGACCGACGTCCTCCTCCACCATGGCGAGCGCCATGTCGATCCCGGTGGTGACACCGGCCGAGGTCCACACCGCGCCGTCGCGCACCCAGATCGCGGTGCGATCCACCTCGATCGCCCCGTCGCGCGCCTGCGCGAGCGCGTCGAGCGCCGACCAGTGCGTCGTCGCGCGCCGGCCGTCGAGGAGGCCCGCCGCCGCGAGCAGGAACGCCCCCGAGCACACCGACGTGAGGCGCCGCACCTTCGCGCGGGAGAGCCAGCGGAGGAGCCGCGGATCGGCGGCGGCCGCGCGCAGCGGAGCGTCCTCGCCGCCCGCCACGACGACCGTGTCGACCGTGGCCGGACGGATGCGCGAGAGGTCCACCGTCTCGACGCGCATCCCCGACGAGGTCGTGATCACGAGGCCGCCCACGGTGGCGAAGACGACCTCGTAGCGCGGCCGACCGAGGCGCCGCCCGACGGCCGCGAACACCTCGGCCGGTCCGGTCATGTCGAGCGTCTGCACGCCGTCGAACGCGACGATCACGACGCGGAGGGGCCGGGAGCTCACTGGCAGAGATTACATGTTCATTGTCATGGCTGCCACGCGACCGATCCGGCATCCTGCCGGTCATGGCGCTCGAACTCGGCATGCTGCTGTTCCCCGACCTCACCCAGCTCGACCTCACCGGGCCCTACGAGGTGTTCCACCGCATCCCCGAAGCGCGGGTCCACCTGCTGTGGAAGGACCTCTCCCCGGTGCGCGCGCAGGGCGGGATGTCGATCCTGCCGACCACCACCCTCGCCGACTGCCCGCCGCTCGACCTCGTGTTCGTGCCGGGCGGCTTCGGCCAGCAGGCGCTGCAGGACGACGCGGTGGTGCTCGAGTTCCTGCGACGCCAGGGCGCTTCGGCGCGCTGGGTCACCTCGGTGTGCACGGGCTCGCTGCTGCTCGGCGCGGCCGGCTTGCTCGAGGGCTACGCGGCCACCTCGCACTGGGCCTACGTGGAGTTCCTCGAGCGGTTCGGCGCGCGCTTCGAGAAGCAGCGGGTGGTGGTCGATCGCAACCGCATCACGGCGGGCGGTGTCACCTCGGGGATCGACTTCGGCCTGCGCGTCGCGGCGGAGATCGGCGGCGAGGGCCTCGCGAAGGCGCTCCAGCTCGGGCTCGAGTACGACCCGGCCCCGCCGTTCCACAGCGGACACCCGGACGTCGCCGAGCCAGAGATCGTCGTCGCCGTGCGGGCGCGCCTCGCGCCCTCGGTCGAGGCGCAGCGCGCACGCAAGGGCTGAAGCGACCGTCCGCGAGCCGGTGGTCTCGCGCGAACGGGTTCGATAGGCTCGGGCGCGAGGAGGTCGCATGCGTCCGGAGATCGTCCTGGTCGTCACCGCACTCGCGCTCGCTGCGGGCTGCGGGAGCTTCGGGAGGAACTTCACGAGCCAGATGGAGGGCGACCCGATCGGTGACTGGGCCATGCGGGCCGCCCGCGTGCCGGCGACGTCCGGCGGGGCGTGCGTGTCGAAGTGCAAGCAGCGCGACGACGCCTGCTACAAGCGCATCAGCGCGCCCGGTCGGAAGGGCAACGCCCAGGACCAGGAGGAGTGTCACGAGGAGCTCTACCAGTGCTACGCCGCCTGCCCGCACAGCACGGTGGCGAACGCTCGGTACAAGGACCTGAAGTTCAGCGACGCCGTCGCGCGGATCTGCCGCCAGGGCGTCCCCGCGGGTCAGAAGGTCCACTGCATGGTGCGCAACGGCCTGGCCGGTCAGGTCGTCGATCCGGACTGACCCGAGCGGGTGTACGAGCTCGGATCGAGAGCAGACCTGAATCGGCGCCTTCGCCAAGACAGCGCGTCCATCACGCCATTTCTTGATCAAATTCACCGAATGACGCGCCCATTCGTCGCGCGGGACGGCGTTTTCGGGGCGCCGCGCCTTGAAGCCCCTCC
>JAEUKC010000338.1:0-31476 GCA_016794445.1 Myxococcales bacterium | reverse complement strand
CGTGGCCTTCGGCGCGCTCGTCGACGAGCCGCATGGCCCGCGCGGCGGCGCGCACTTCGCCGTCGAGAACCCGCTGGGCGAGGGGGTGCATGGCGGGGTACTACTACGCTCGGACTGCGCATGAAGGAGCTTTTCGCGATCTCTCTTTTCTCGGCCTCGGTGCTGCTGGGCTGTCCCTCGACCACCCGGCCGACGGCGGGGCCGGTCGTGACCGAGCCCACCGTCGCGAAGCCCTCGCCGACGGCGAGCCCCGAGGCCGACCTGCCGCTCCACTACCGCGGCAGCTGGCGCGACCCGGTGGAGCAGATCGTGTTCGCGTTCGACCTGCGCCTCGAGCGCGCGGGCAACAACCTCAAGGGCCGCATCCTCTGGACGTTGATGGCCACACCGCCGGGCCACGCGCTGGCGGATCGCGTGAACGAGGTCGGCACCGAGCAGGTGGTCGGCACCTGGGATCCGAGCACCCGCCTCGTGAAGCTCAAGGGCACCCACGTGGACAGCACGCTGCTCGCCACCGACGAGTACAAGCTCACGATCGCGAGCGACGGCGCGAGCTTCGTGGGCAAGACCCGCGGCAACCAGGGCACCTGGAACAACGACATCGACGGCGAGCGCGCGGAGAACTGACGGGGCATTTCCAGTCGGGGGGCTTCGAACTAGCTTCGAGCCATGCCCATCCGCCTGCACGTCAACGTCGACCACGTGGCCACGCTCCGGCAGGCGCGCGGCACGCCCTACCCCGACCCGGTCTACGCCGCGCAGGTGTGCGAGCAGGCGGGCGCGGACGGCATCACCCTGCACCTGCGCGAGGACCGCCGACACATCGTCGACCGCGACCTGCAGCGCATGCGCGAGGCGGTGACCTCGCTCGTCAACCTCGAGTGCGCGGCGACCGACGAGATGATCTCGATCGCCGTGCGCACGCAGCCCGACGTCGTCACGCTGGTGCCGGAGCGCCGCGAGGAGCGCACGACCGAGGGCGGACTCGACGCTCGCACGCTCTCCCGCGAGCTCGCGCCCCACGTGCGCAGGCTCGTCGACGCGGGCATCAAGGTCTCGCTGTTCATCGCGGCGGATCGCGCGCAGATCGACGCCGCGCGCGCGCTCGGCGCCGAGCAGATCGAGCTGCACACGGGCCCTTACGCGCACGCCAAGGTGCGCGACCGCGCGGCGCCGATCGCGGCGTTGACCGAAGCGGCGGCGCACGCGC
The DNA here is from genome assembly GCA_016794445.1 of Myxococcales bacterium. Lineage (GTDB taxonomy): Bacteria > Myxococcota_A > Polyangia > Polyangiales > JADJMO01 > JADJMO01. Next base: position 30,266 of record JAEUKC010000338.1, on the reverse strand, counting down.
ACACGCTCGGCCTCGAGGTGGCGGCGGGGCACGGGCTCACCCGCGCGAACGTGGTGCAAGTCGCCGCGATCCCGTTCGTCGAGGAGCTCAACATTGGGCACGCGATCATCGCGGACGCGGTGTTCACCGGCCTGCCGCGCGCGGTCCACACGATGCGCATGGCCATTCGCCGCGGGGTGCGGCTGCGGGCTTCCCAGAGCGCCTGATCCTGCGTACAACCCGAGACCCATCCACGAAGGAGTGCTCCCGTGAAATTCGAGCTCGATCCCCTCCCCTACGCGAAGAACGCTCTCGTCCCGCACATCACCGAGGAGACCCTCGACTTCCACTACGGCAAGCACCACCAGGCCTACATGACCAACCTCAAGGGCCTGCTCGAGGGCAAGCCCGAGGCGAACCAGACGCTCGAAGAGGTCATCAAGGGCGCGAGCGGCGGCGTGTTCAACAACGCGGCCCAGGTGTGGAACCACACGTTCTACTGGAACGGCATCAAGCCCAACGGTGGCGGCGAGCCGACCGGGGATCTCAAGGCGGCCATCGAGCGCGACTTCGGCTCGTTCGCCTCGTTCCGCGAGCAGTTCGTGAAGATCTGCGTCACCCAGTTCGGCTCGGGCTGGGGCTGGCTCGTCGAGGAGGGCGGCAAGCTCTCGCTCATGCAGACCAGCAACGCCGACCTCCCGATGAAGCACGGCAAGAAGGCGATCCTCACCTGCGACGTCTGGGAGCACGCCTACTACATCGACTACCGCAACCTGCGGCAGAAGTACGTCGAGACCTACGTCGACAAGCTCGCCAACTGGGACTTCGCCCTCGCGAACCTCAAGGGCTGAGGGCCGCTTCGTCGTCGACTCGGGCGTCCGCGAGGGCGCCCGAAGTCTTTTGTGGCTGGAGCGTCAGGTCGCGCCCGTGGTGAAAGTCCAGGTCTTGCCGAACGGCGTGCCGCCGACGGTGCCCTTCACGGTCACGTTGTACCTGGTCGACTTGGCGAGCGGCTCCTTCGGGATGAGGAAGATCTGATCGGCGGGGATGAGGCCGGTCTTGTCGGTGGTCTTGGAGAGCAGCACGTGCTCGAGCGCGGCGCCGTCGGCCGGCGCGATGGTGTGCTCGCTGAGGTCGAGCGCGCCCGCGCCGGTGAGCGAGACCGGGTAGCCCGCGTTGGTCTGGCCCGGCAGTGGGTTCGGCGACTCGGAGGCGCAGCGGAACGTGCTCCACACCTCGGTCTCGCCGTCGACCGGCCACACCGCGACCGTGCCCGCGGCTGCCGCGGCGCCGCCGCTCGCGAAGTCGATGGTCGCCGCGGCGGGGCGACCGATGCCCTCGGCTCCCCAGCCGTAGCCCTTGGCGCCGAACGAGACGAACGGGATGCGGTGGTAGAGCGAGTTCACCCGGCCGCCCTCGCCGAGGATCGCGCCGTGCGGATCCGAGAGCGAGTGGACGACCTCGAACATCGCGGAGCCGGGGCCCGTGAAGCCCGCGGCCTTCATGCGGTCCCAGAAGTTGACGCCGGTGAAGCCGGGCTTGCCCGCCGTCTGCGTGTGGGTGAGCGCGCCGCCGTTCTGCACGATGTACGAGCTGTGGCCGAACGCGGCCTTGGTGATGGCGTCGTTGCAGTCGAGGGCGCCCATGCCGAGCTTGCCGCGCACGACCGCGATCTCCTCCCACGCCTTGGTGTCGCCGTCGGACATCGACGAACACTTGGCGCCGTAGACGGGCCCCGCGGGGACGACCGGCCCGCTGTCGGTGCCCGCGTCTCCGCCGCTCGCTGGATCGGGCGACGACGAACAGGCCGCGAGGAAGAGCGTGGAGGCGAGCAGCGCGCGCATGCCCGCATGGTGGACCGGGCCGCGCGGTTTGGCGAGCGCGGTCACGCTCGGCTCGAGGCGTTCAGTCGTGGAAGTCCTCGAGGCGGACCGACGCAGCGCGCAACGCCTCGAGGGCCTCGGCGTCGGGGAAGGCGCTGAGCCGGACGCGGGGGGGGTGGTATCCCGGGGCGGGCACGAAGTTCTCGCCGAGGATCTCGATGACCCGCTCGAAGGGCACGAAGAAGGTGTCCTCGGCGGGAGCGTCGTCGCCGCGCGTGAGCATCACCACGTCGACCACGGGGAGGAGCGTGTCGATGCCCTCGCCCCACATGGCCCAGGTGAGCGGGAAGCCATCGGAGCGCTGCAGACCGCTCACGCTCGCGACGAAGAGGTCGATGTTCTCGCGCTCGTGGCGCGCGTCGAGGGCGTCCTTCTGCTCGCCGTACTCGCGGAGCGCGAGCTTCACGTGGCCGAGGCGGACCTGGTTGGCGCACGGGTGGCCGCTGGGCAGACGGAGCGGCACCACCGTGCCGTCGTCCGCCACCGTGTAGACGGCGGGGGAGATCGAGCGGTTCGAGGCCTCGTACTCGCGCTCGGCCATGCCGGCGAGGCGCTCGATCATCTCGGGGCGCGCGTCGCCGCCGATCCAGAGCTGCGCGCGCTCGGGGACGATGGCGATCGGGCGGCCGTCGACGCGGCCCGTGAACGAGGCGAGGAGGCCGGGAACCGCGAGGCGCGAGCTCTCGTAGCTGTCGTCGGCGACCACGTGGAACAGCGGCCCGACGTCGCGGTCGCAGAGCTCGGGTGGCGCGAAGAGCCTCTCGGCGTTGGCCATGGCCCGCGCGAGCGCGTCGTCGAGCGAGACGCCCCAGCGCTCGAGGTCCGCGTTGCGCACCAGGCTGAGGCGCTGGTCGTCGTCGAGCGCGACGTACACGTCGACGAACGGGAGGAACGGGCAGCCCGCGAGCGCCGGGTCCTGACCGTTCGCGGAGAGGCCCACGTAGAAGCCGGTGGGGCGGATCACGGGGAGGAGACGCTCCGCGCCGACCTCCCAGGAGACCGACTCCTCGTCGGCCGAGAACAGGGCCGCGAGGCGCTCGAGCACGTGGGCGTCGCGGAGGTCGGGGTCGACCTCGCGCGACTCGCGGAAGAAGTTCTCGAGATAGACCATGAACGCGCCCTCGCGGCCGACGACGCCGACGCGCAGCGCGAACTCGTCGGGGTCGAGCGCGACGGAGGACACGCGCTCGTCGTCCTCGAGCAGTGTGGCGAGGTGGTCCGCGAAGTGCCGGCGCGGGTCGGCCGCCTTCGGCCGCTTCTTGGCCGCCGGCCTCTTCGCTGCGGCGGGCTTCTTCTTCGCCGCCCTCTTCTTGGCGACGGGCTCCTTCGACGGCGCCGCCTTCTTCTTGGCGACAGGGTTCTTCTTCGCTGCCTTCTTCTTGGCGGCAGGCTTCTTCTTGGCGACAGGCTTCTTCTTCGCCGCCTTCTTCTTGGCGACAGGCTTCTTGTTCGCGACCTTCTTGGTCTTGCCGGCCATGGGGCGAGCGTAGCTCAAGGCGCGAGCAGGCTGCGCGCGATCTGGGAGATCTGGATCTCGTCGGTGCCGCCGTAGATCTGCAAGACCTTCGCGTCGCGACAGAGCTGCTCGACCTGGTACTCCGCCATGTACCCGTTGCCGCCGAACAGCTGCACGGCCTCGAGGGCCACGTCCATGGCGGCCTGCGCCGCGTAGAGCTTGCACGCGCTCGCCTCGGCGAGGGTCATGTCGCGGCCCGCGCCGGCGAGCTCGATCTGACGGAACACGAGGTTCTGGAGGTTCATGCGGGCGACCTCCATCTTGGCGAGCTTGAGCTGCACCAGCTGGAAGTCTCCGATCGGCTTGCCGAACTGCACGCGGGTCTTCGCGTAGTCGATGCACAGCATGCGGCACTGCTCGACGATCCCGAGGGCCATCGCCGCGACGCCGGTGCGCTCGCTGGTGAACGTCTCCTTGGCCGACGAGCGCGCCGGGGCGTCCTCGGTCTCGCCGATCAGGCGGTCCTTGCCGACCCGAACGTTCTCGAGGAACAGCTCGCCGGTGGGCGAGGCGTGCAGGCCCATCTTGCGGAGCGGCTTGCTCTGCACGAGGCCCGGCGTGCCCTTGTCGAGCACGAAGCTCACGATCTTGCGCTGGTCGGGCGGAGTGACGCCGTCGTCGAGCTTGCAGATGAAGACGATGGTGTCGGCGAACGGGCCGTTGGTGATGAAGGTCTTCTGGCCGTCGAGCACGTACCCGTCGCCATCGCGGCGCGCGGTAGCCTTCATCGAGCCGAAGGCGTCGGAGCCGGAGCCCGGCTCGGTGATGGCCCACGCGCCGATCTTCTCGAGGGTGAGGAGCGCGGGGACGAACCGCTCCTTCTGCGCGATGGTGCCGCGCGCGAGGATGGCGTTGGCGGTGAGGCCGACGCTCACGCCGAGGGCCGTGACCATGCCGGGGCTGTAGCGACACAGCTCGATGACCGGGATGGCGCGCATCGCGGCCTCGTTCATGGCGAGCTCTCCACCGCGGGCGCGGGGCTCTCGCGGGGGCTCTCCGGCGGCTGCGCGCGCCTTCTCCTTCTCCATGCGCGCCTGGAACTGCGCGAGCGCCATCTCCTTCATGCCGAAGGTGTCGAACAGCTTGCGCAGGATGTCGTAGGGCGGGAGCTCGCCGTGCTCGAGCTCCATGCGCCGCGGGGCGATCTCGGCCTGGACGAACCGCTGGACCTGCTCGCGAATCGCGAGGTGCATCTCGCTCCATTCGATCATGGAGCGAGAGTATGGGGCTTGCGGGGGCTCGGCTAGCCGCCCGTGAAGACGCAGAGGCCGGACGGCTTGTCGCAGGTGGAGCCGGGCGCGGTGGCGGGGCAGATCGACTCGCCCACGATGCTGCCGCACCGCGGCGCGCAGGCCTCGGTGGTGTTCCAGTTGCAGACGTACCCCGGGCGCTCGCACGCCTTGTCGGGCGCGCAGTGGCAGGCGTCTTCGTCGACGATGCCGTTGCCGTTGTCGTCCTTCCCGTTGCAGCACTCGGTCTTGTAGAACGCGCTCGCGCGACAGTCCGGGTCGTCGCAGTCGGTGAGGCCGTCCTTGTCGTTGTCGATACCGTCGGTGCAGGCCTTCACGCCGATCTCCGGCGTGGCGCCGGCGCAGCCGGGGGCGGTCGCGCAGGCCGGGTCGGCGCAGTCGGCGTAGCCGTTGGCGTCGTCGTCGACCTTGTTGCCGCAGATCTCCTTCAGCGAGTAGTCGATGGTGATCGAGAACTGGTACTTGCCGAAGTCGCCGTAGGTGAAGCCGTCCATGAAGGCGTAGTAGACGCCGGCCTTGACCACCGGGATGTCGATCGCGCCCGCCCAGCTGCCGCCGGCGTCGTCGTCGCAGCTCATCTCTGCGCCGCTGCTGCACGAGCCGCGGCGGAGGTAGACGGTGCTGTCGAGCGGCGGGGTCGGGGTGCCGGCCGAGCTGATCTTGAGGCGCGCCGGCTTGGTGAGGACGATGCGGAACACCGCCTCCGGGCCCTTGCCGCCGCAGCTGCCGGTGGTGTGGGACCAGAACGTGCTCGTGTCGCCGAAGTAGGTGCCGCTCGCCGTCACGTTGAGGGCGGTGCTGCAGTTCTCGTGGCGATCGATGCACCACTTGGTGGCGAAGCACGACGGGTCGTCGCAGTCGGTGAACCCGTTGGCGTTGTCGTCCTTGAAGTTGTCGCAGACCTCGACCTTGGTCTTGCAGGCGTCGTCGAGCACGCACGCCGGGTCGGCGCAGTCGGTGAGCCCGTTGCAGCTGTTGTCGATGCCGTCGCTGCACTTCTCGGTCGTGCAGGTGGAGCACGCCGGGTCGACGGCGCACAGCGGGTCGGCGCAGTCGACCTTGCCGTCGCAGTTGTCGTCCTTGCCGTTGGCGCAGAGCTCCTTGCTCCCGGGGACGCAGAGGCACGGGGCGGCGGTCGCGCACTGCGGGTCGAAGCAGTCGACCAGGCCGTTGCAGTTGTCGTCCTTGCCGTTGGTGCAGTCCTCGCGCTTCAGGCGGCAGAGACAGGCCGCGGTGCTGGCGCAGGTGGCGTCGAGGCAGTCGGTCAGGCCGTTGCAGTCGTCGTCCTTGCCATTGCCGCAGATCTCGACGGAGCCGCACGCGCAGCTCGGGCTGGTCTTGCAGACCGGGTCGCTGCAGTCGGGCAAGCCGTTGCAGTCGTCGTCCTTGCCGTTGCCGCAGATCTCGACCGGGCCGCACTCGGCGCAGGCCGGGAGCTTCTTGCAGGCGTCGTCGGCGCAGTCGCTCTTTCCGTTGCAGTCGTCGTCCTTGCCGTTGCCGCAGATCTCCGCGGCGCCGCAGGCGCACTTGGGGTCGGTCTTCTTGCAGACGTCGTCGGCGCAATCGGGGAAGCCGTTGCAGTCGTCGTCCTTGCCGTTGCCGCAGATCTCGACCGGTCCACACGAGCCGCACTCGGGGAGCGCCTTGCAGGCGACGTCGGCGCAGTCGGTGAAGCCGTTGCAGTCGTCGTCCTTGCCGTTGCCGCAGGTCTCCTTGTCCGTGCAGGTCTTGCACTCGGGCTGGTCGGCGCACGCCTTGTCGGCGCAGTCGGTCAGGCCGTTGCAGTCGTCGTCCTTGCCGTTGTTGCAGGTCTCCGCGGGCGCGCAGACGGCGCAGGCCGGGTCCTTGGCGCAGGCCGGGTCGAGGCAGTCGCTGAGGCCGTTGCAGTCGTCGTCCTTCTTGTCGGTGCAGCTGGTCTCGATCGGGGTGCAGACCGCGCAGCCCGGGGTGCCCTTGCAGATCGGGTCCGCACAGTCGCTCAGGCCGTTGCAGTCGTCGTCCTTGCCGTTGCCGCAGATCTCGGGGCCGGTGCAGGCGCCGCACTCGGGCGTGCCCTTGCAGGCCGGGTCGGCGCAGTCGGCGGGGCCGTTGCAGTCGTCGTCCTTGCCGTTGCCGCAGATCTCGCGGTCGATGCACCCGCCGCCACACGCCGGCTGGGGCTTGCACGCCGGATCGGCGCAGTCGACGAGGCCGTTGCAGTCGTTGTCGCGGCCGTCGACGCAGTTGCGCTCGATACCGGGCTCGGGCACGCAGGGGCCGGAACAGATCGGGTCGCTCGCGCAGTCCGGGTCCTTGCAGTCGACGAGGCCGTCGCAGTCGTTGTCCATCCCGTCGCCGCACTTCTCGCCGGCCTTCGGGTTGCTGAGCGGGTCGAGGTCGTTGCAGTCGGTGCCGCCGCAGGCCTTGTCCTGGAAGCCGTCCTTGTCCTGGTCCTTGGCCCGGTGCTCGCACTTGCCGCCGATGCACAGGTCCTCGGTGCAGAGCTTGTCGTCGACGCAGTCGGAGTTGGTGACGCAGGTCTTCACGGCGCCGTCGGTCCCGCTGTCGAACGGGACGTCGGTGGCGTCTTCGCCGATGCCGGAGCGCCCGCACGCGGTGAGGCTCAGGACCGACAGGAGAACGAACGTACAGCGGAGCAGCGAGCTGGCCATGGGGGGGTGTGCAGCATGGCACGAGCCGTACCGACCGGGAAACCCGGAGCAACCGCGCGTGCGTCAGGATCGGAACGGACACACCCGCAGCAGCCGAGCTCGCGGGCCGACAGCGCACGCACGGTGGACGGCGCGCCCCGGCCTCCCTACGACCCTCGCGCGATGGCCCGGCTCGGCGACGTGGTGGACGCGGCAGAGCTCGCCGACGATCTGCGAGAGCAGCGCCGCGCGGCCGCGGACGCCCTCGATCCGATCGAGGATCCGCTGCACGTGCCCGACGACGGGCGGCCCCTCACCTCGGTCGCCGAGATCTCGTCACGGCTGCGGTCCGGTCGGGTCGACGTCGTGGGGGTGCGGGGGGCGGCGCTCGGTCACCTCGTGGCGCGCCTCTCCCGCGAAGGGAAGCCCGTGGTCGTGGTGGTGGCCGACGCCGAGCGCGGCCGTGCCCTGCTGGCCGACCTCGAGCACTTCACGAGCCACGGCGAGATCGACGCGGAAGATGCGGAGGACGCGGCCGTCGGCGACGTCTTGCTGCTCACCGGCTCGGAGTCGAGCCCGTACGCGGACGTCTCGCCCGACCGACGCGGCGCGCTCGCGCGGGTCTCGACGCTGGCCCACGTCACGCGCGGCTTCTCGGTGCTCGTGCTCACCGCGACGGCGCTCGCCCGGCGGGTCATGCCGCGCGCGACGCTGCTCGCGCACACCCCCACCGTCCGCGTCGACGACGAGGTGGATCGCGATCCGCTGGTGACGAAGCTCGTCGAGGCCGGGTACCTGCGGGTGCCCGTGGTCGAGGACCCGGGCACCCTCGCGGTGCGCGGCGCGCTGGTCGACGTGTGGCCGCCGAGCGCGCGGCTGCCGGTGCGCATCGAGCTCTACGGGGACATGGTCGCGTCGATCAAGACGTTCGACCCCGAGAAGCAGCGCACGCTCGACGACGTGCGCGAGGTGGTGCTGCCGCCGGCGCGCGAGGCGATCCTCGACGCCGAGAGCGTGGCCCGCGCGCGCGCCCGCACGACCGAGCTCTGCGACGCCGTCGACATGCCGACCAGCAAGGCCCGGCAGCTCGCCGAGGACATCGCCCAGGGGCGCGCGTTCTTCGGCGCCGACGGGTTCTTGCCGGCGTTCCACGACGGGCTCGACGCGATCTTCGCCTACCTCCCGGAGGACGCGCGGTGGATCGTCGACGACCCCGCCAGCGTGGCGAGCGGGGTGCGCGCCACCTACGCCGAGCCGGCCGCGGGGGTCGCGGCGTTCGCGCCCTCCGAGCACTTCGTCGACGAGGCGGAGATCGCCGCGCGCCTCTCGGCGCCGCTCGTCGTGCACCGGGTGGCGGTGGAGGGCTCGCCCGCGGACGGCCCCCTCGACGCGCTCGTCGCGGCGCCGCCCGACACGCCGACCCTCGGCGCCAAGGACCAGAGCGACCTCGTGCGCGCGATCCAGCAGGCCCGCGCGCGGGCGGCGAAGGGCGGCGCGCTCGACCCGCTGATCCGCCGCGTCGCGGTCTGGCGCGAGGCGGGCCTGCGCACCATCGTCGCCGCGCGCACCGTGACCCAGGCCGAGCGCCTCGCCGCCCTGCTGCGCGCCCACGAGGAGACCGTGCGCACGGTCCTCGTGCGGTTCGACGCGGGTCTGCTCGACGATCCGAGCTTCGGGCGCGACGAGGTGGCCATCGTCGTCGGCCCGCTCACCCACGGCGCGATCCTCGCTTCGGAGCGGCTCGCGCTGGTCACCGAGGAAGAGCTGTTCGGCGCGCGCGGCAAGCGGAAGGCGGCGAGCAAGGGCACGCGACGCGACGCCGCCCGACCGTTCCTCGAGGACCTGCGCGCGCTCTCGGTGGGCGACCTCGTCGTGCACGTCGAGCACGGCGTCGGGCGCTACCTCGGGCTCGAGCACCGCGACCTGCTTGGCCCCGCGACGATCGACGCCGACGGCAAGCTGCACCAGCAGAAGACGCGCGTGGATCTGCTGGTCGTCGAATACGGCGGCGGGCGCCTCTACCTGCCCGTCCACCGCCTCCACCAGATCCAGAAGTACTCGGGCGAGGCCGAGAAGGCGGTCCGGCTCGACAAGCTCGGCGGCTCGACGTTCACCAAGACCAAGCAGCGCGTGGAGCGCGACGTCCGGCGCATGGCGGACGAGCTCCTCAAGCTCTACGCCGAGCGCAAGGCCACGGTCACCGACGTGCTCCCGCCCATCGACGACGGGTACCGCGAGTTCGAGGCCACCTTCCCCTTCGAGGAGACCCAGGACCAGGCGCGCGCGATCGAGGACGTGCTCGCCGACCTCGAGAAGCCGCAGCCGATGGACCGCCTGGTGTGCGGCGACGTGGGGTTCGGCAAGACCGAGGTGGCCGTGCGCGCCGCGTTCCGCACGGCCAGCAACGGGCGCCAGGTCGCGGTGCTGTGCCCGACGACGGTGCTCGCGCAGCAGCACTACCACACGTTCGCGTCGCGCCTCGAGGAGCACCCCCTCACGGTGGCGCCGCTGTCGCGGTTCCAGGACAAGGCCGAGCAGACCGCGACCCTCAAGCGCATCAAGGAGGGCAAGGTCGACATCGTCGTCGGCACGCACCGCCTGCTCTCCAAGGACGTGCACTTCAAGGACCTCGGCCTGCTCGTGGTCGACGAGGAGCAGCGGTTCGGGGTCACCCACAAGGAGCGCATCAAGCAGCTCCGCACGCGCGTGCACGTGATCACCCTGACCGCGACGCCGATCCCGCGCACGCTGCAGATGGCCGTGGGCGGTCTCCGCGATCTGTCGCTCATCACCACGCCGCCGGTGGACCGGCGCGCGATCCGCACGGTGATCACGCGCTGGGACGACAAGGTGGTGCGCGAGGCGATCACCCGCGAGCTCTCGCGCGGTGGCCAGGTGTTCTACGTGCACAACCGCGTGGGTGGCGACACCGGCGGCGGCATCTACGAGAAGGCGCAGAAGGTGACCGCGCTCGTGCCGACGGCGCGGGTCGGCGTGGCGCACGGGCAGATGAGCGAGGAGGCGCTCGAGGCCGCGATGGTCGATTTCGTGGAGGGGCGCATCGACGTGCTCTGCGCGACGGCGATCGTGGAGAGCGGCCTCGACATCCCGCGCGCCAACACCATCATCATCGACGGTGCCCACCTGTTCGGGCTGAGCCAGCTCTACCAGCTCCGCGGGCGCGTCGGCCGCAGCAAGGAGCGCGCGTACTGCTACCTCGTCGTGCCGCCCGAGGCCGCCATGACCGACGAGGCCCGCGCGCGCATCGAGGCCCTCGAGAAGCACACCGAGCTCGGCTCCGGATTCAAGATCGCGGCGCTCGACCTCGAGATCCGCGGCGCCGGAGACCTGCTCGGCGGCGAGCAGAGCGGCAACGTGGCCTCGGTCGGGCTCGAGATGTTCGCCTCGATGCTGGAGGACGCCGTCTCCGAGCTGCGGGGCGACGTGCTCCTCGGGAGCCGCGCGACGGACCCCGAGCTCTCGCTCGACGTGGAGGCCTACCTCCCCGACGACTACGTCGACGAGGTGGGCGTGCGGCTCTCGCTCTACAAGCGGCTCGCGCAGGCCGAGGACGACGACGCGGTGCGGGACCTCGCGGCCGAGATGGAGGACCGCTTCGGCCCACCGCCGCGCGAGGCGCTGCGCTTCGTGCAGCTCATGCACCTCAAGTGCGCGCTCCGGGAGCTGCGCGCGCTCGGGTGCGAGGCGACGGCGGAGCGGGTCACGCTGCACCTCGCGAGCGGCGCGCCGATCGACGCGGAGGCCATCGGCAAGGCGGTGGCGAAGAAGGGCTCGCCGTGGAAGCTCTCGCCGGACATGCGCCTCTCGCTGCGCCTCGCGCCCGGGGAGGCGAGCGACGGGCTCGCGGCGGCGGAGAAGGCGCTCGATCGGCTCGCGGCGTTCCGCAAATCGTAGGTTCAGACGCGAGGCAGCCGCTGCTGCACCCACGCCTCGGCCTCGCCGAAGGTGGAGACGACGACGCTCTCGTAGGCGGGCGGCTGGAGCCAGAGGATCGCGGTGAGCGTGCCCCGCACGACGCTCGACGGGATGACGAACGCCGCGCCCGCGCAGTACTGACGCAGGAGCGGCTCGCCCTCGCGCAGCGCCTCGGCCTGCTTGCGCCGCTCGAGGGCGTTGGGGGTGCGCGAGTGGGTCGCGTCGACGACGATGGCGAACCGCTTCCGCCGGCGCAGGTTGTCGCGGTGCCAGGCGAGGTAGGCGTCGAACTCCGCCGCGGTCCAGTCGGCGCCGAAGCGGGCCACGAGGAGGGGGAAACGAGTGTCGTCGAGCGCGATGCCCACGGCGCAGAGGATGACACTGTTTTGCTCTGGTCGCTCCCGGACCGTCCTCGTCCGGTCCTCCGCGACAATTCGGCTCTGGTTTCAGCTCGGAAACACAGAGCGCGGAACTCAGAGGATGACGATGCCCCGCCGGACGCCGCGCACGACCGCCTCGGTGCGCGTGGAGGCGCCGAGCTTGCCGAGGATCGCGTTGACGTGGAACTTCACCGTGTGATCGCTGATGGCGAGCTTGGCGGCGATCTCCTTGTTGGCGAGGCCGGCCGACAGGTGCTGGAGCACCTCGAGCTCACGGGGCGTGAGCTCGTCGCCCTCGGGCGTGGCGTCGGGCACGGCGCGGCCGAGCGACGGGACGAACTCGGGGTCGATCACGGTGACGCCGGCGCGCGCGGCCGTGAGGGCTGCGGCGAGGCGCGCGCCGTCGGTGTCGCGGCCGAGGACGCCACGGGCCCCGGCCGCGAGCAGGTCCTGGGTGGGCTGGGCGGACGACACCAGCACCACCACCGGCGTGGAGCGCCCGAACGCGCGGGAGAGCGAATCGTCGCGGGTTCCGGCGCCGAGGTCCCACACGAGCACCTCGCCCGCCTCTTCGACCACCTCGAGGCCGGCCCGCTCGAGGGCGAGCCGCAGCCCCGCGCGCGCGAGGGCGTCGGTGCCGGCGATGGAGACGCGCAGATCCATGGGCTTCCTCTGCGATGCCGCGAACCGTCCCGAGGGCGCATCGGCCGAACGGGTGGGGCCGGCGCTGCCTGAACGACCGATGTGCGGCCGCGGCGGCGTGCGTAGGGTGGAGTCCACGGAGGCGAGCAGCATGTTGGATCTTTCGCAGGGGCTCGCGGACATCGTCGCCAAGAACGGCGACGGCATCGTCCGCATCGAGAGTGGATGCCGCGGTGGGGGCTCGGGTCTCGTCTGGGCCGCGGATCGCGTCGTCACGGCGGCCCACCTCCTCGAGGACGACACCGTGCGCGTGGGTCTCCCCGACGGCAGGAGCGTCGAGGCCAAGGTGCTCGGGCGCGACGAGGGCACCGACGTGGCGCTCCTCGGGCTCGACGGAGAGAAGCTGGTCCCGCCCGCGCGGGTGGGCCTCGACGACGCGAAGGTCGGCCACCTGACGATCTCCCTCGCGCGCCCTGGAAAGACGGTGCGCGCCGCGCTGGGCATGATCGGCACGCTCGGCGAGGCGTTCCGGGCGCGGGGTGGGGGCAAGATCGACCGCTACCTGCAGCCCGACGGCGGGATCCCCGCCGGCTTCGCGGGCGGCGCGCTGTTCGACCTGCACGGCCGCGTGCTCGGGCTCAACACCCCGGCGCTCCACCCGGAGGCGGGCCTGACCATCCCGACGACGACCCTCGAGCGAGTGGTCGCCGAGATCGCGGCGCACGGTCGGGTGCGACGCGGATACTTCGGCGTCGGCGTGGCGCCGGTGCGGCTCCCGGGCGCCCTGTCGCAGAAATACGGGCAGCACGGCGCGGCGATCGTCGTCGCGATCGAGCCGGGCGGGCCCTCGGAGAAGGGCGGCCTCGTGCTCGGCGACGTGCTGCTGTCGATCGACGGACAGGTCGTCGAGGGCCCGCGGGAGCTCTCGGCGTTGCTCGAGGGGCGCATCGACGTGGACGTCCACGTGAAGCTGCTCCGCGCGGGGGCGCCCACCGAGGCGACCGTCCACGCGACCGCCCGGCCCTGAACTCAGGCCTGCACGATTCCCCGTCACGGAATAGGCTCCTCGGACGACGTCGTTCGTAGAGGAGCTCCATGTCCGACCCCGAGGCGCGCGTCGCGCCGACAACGCGCCTGCGGCGCCGTGCGCTGCGTGGCTTGCAGATCGTGGCCGGGCTCGCGGTCGGCGTCGTGCTGGCGGAGGGGATCTTCCGCCTGCGCGACCGCGGCGCGTTCCCGCACCTGAACCTCTACCGGCCGGACGCCGACCTCGGCGTCCGACTCCGCCCGAGCACCACGCAGAAGCTCGCGGTCGGCAAGAACAACCCGATCACCTCGGTGACGATCGACGCCGAGGGGTACCGCGCGCTCGAGGCGCCGGGACAGCCGCGCAACGACGCACCCGCAGGCGTGCTGGCGATCGGGGATTCGCAGGTGTTCGGGCTCGGGGTCGAAGGCGAGCAGACCTTCGTCGCCGAGCTCGGGCGGCTCACGGGCAAGGCTGCGTACGACGGCGGCGTGCCCACGTACGGACCGGCCGAGTACCAGGTCGTCCTCGACGAGCTGCTCGCGCGCAAGAAGCCCGCGGTCGTGGTCTACGTCGTGAACTTCGCCAACGACCTCTTCGAGGCCAACCGGCCGAACAAGACGCGACACTTCGTGTGGGATGGCTGGGCGGTGCGCGCCGAGGCCGCGCCCGCCTCGTGGACCGAGTTCCCCGGGCGCACCTGGCTGTTCCGCGACTCGCACGCGTTCTTCTGGCTGCGGCGCGCGGTGGCGCGGTTCGGGCCCGGGATCGAGACCATCGACTTCCGCTCGGAGGGCAACTTCGCGGACCTCGTGCTCGCCGGCAAGAGCGCGAACGCGGCCCACGGAGATGCGCAGACCTCCGGCGACAAGATCGTGGCCGACTGGGAGAAGTCGATGGCCGAGATCACGAGCGCCGCCGACGACCAGCAGAAGAAGCTCGCCGACCTCGCGTTCGGCAAGTGGCCCGACCTCGCGAAGACGAAGGAGGGCGCGGCCTACCAGAAGGGCAAGGGCAACCCGGGTGACATCGTCTCCGAGCGGGTCATCCTGTCGGAGGCGGCGACCGGGCCCGGCCAGCGCATCCAGGAGCTCACGGCGGGCGCCAAGATCCGCGCGCGGGTGGAGGAGATCATCCGCAAGCGCGCCGAGGAGGCCGCGGACGCCGAGGAGTCCAAGGCGATCCTCGCCACGTTCGAGGAGCGCGCCCGGCTCGAGAAGCGCATCGCCGCCCTGCGCGCGCTGCCGCTCCGGTTCCTCACCGCCGCCTCGCCGCTCGCCCCTTGGCTCGAGAAGGCCAAGAAGAGCTGCGACGCCCACAAGGCGCGCCTGATCGTGGTCGCGCTACCGCTCGACGTGCAGGTCTCGCCGACCGAGTTCGCGAAGTACGGGGTGGGGGTCGAGGACACCACGCCGACGATGATCCTGCTGCGCGACCTCGTGCAGACGGCGACCGCGCTCGGCATCGCGTCGGTGGACGCGACCGCGCCGCTCGCGGCGGCCGAACCGGGTGCGTTCCTCGACGGCGACCTGCACATGACCCCGAAGGGGCACGCTGCCCTGGCGAAGGCCGTCTTCGCTCGCCTCGCGCTGCCGGACCCGCAAGCGCCGAAGGAGGCGCCTCCGAGGCCGGTCGGGCTCGCCAAGCTCGAGGCGTGCGCCAAGGCCGAGGGCTCGACGACGCCGATCGGGTTGCCGGACTACGACTGCCTGCGCACCTACCTCAAGGACTGCAAGAAGCTCCTCGCGTGCCAGCACGGCGAGGCGAGCGCCAAGCCGAAGTGCCTGCCCGGCCAGAGCAACGGTGGCAAGCTCCACCGGTGCTTCCAGACGTGCACCGAGAGCAAGCCGGTCTGCAAGGCCGGCACGTGCACCGAGACCTCCAAGGGGGTCAGCCTGTGCATGTGAGGCTGGCGTCGCTGCTCGCGCCGTTCACGCTCGGATCTCCGCGGCGGCGGGCGCGCCTGCTGGCGGCGTTCGCGCGCGCCGAGCACGCGAGCATGCTCGACCTGCGGCTCGCGGCGGCGGCCACGACCTCGCCCGCGCGCAAGGCCGCCTACCTCTCGCACGCGCTCGACGAGGAGCGGCACGCGCGCACCTTCGCGGCGGCGGCGCGCGAGAACGGTGGGGGCGAGCCGGTGCTCGGCGACGCGGAGGACCTGTTCGCGCGGCGCGGAGAGCTCGGGTTCCTCGCCTTCGTGCACCACGGGGAGTCGCGCGGCCGAAGGCAGTTCGCGGCGCTCTCGGCGCGGGCGGAGCGGCTCGGGGACGCGCGGCTCGCGACGACGCTCGCGGCTATCGCGACCGACGAGGCGCAACACGAGTCCTACACGGGGGCGTTGCTGGTCGAGCTCGCGGGCGAGGCCGGTGCCCGCAAGGCGCTGCGGCGCGCGCGGGCCTGGGAGGCGTGGCGCACGTTCCGCCGCGCGGGGCGCGCGATGGCCGGCGTGGTGTGGACGGTCTCGATGACGCTGCTCTACTTCGCGCTCCTGCCGTTCGTGCTGCTCGTGCTCGTGGCGCGCCCGGCCCGCCGCGGGCTCGTGCCGCGATGAGCGCGGTGCTCGGGATCTCCGCCGGCTACCACGATGCGGCAGCCGCCCTCGTGATCGACGGCGTGCTGGTGGCCGCGCTGCAGGAGGAGCGTCTGTCGCGCGTGAAGAACGACCCCTCGCCGCCGCTCCGCGCGGCGCGCGCTTGCCTGTCGATCGGCGGGATCGCGGCGCCCGACCGGGTGGTGTTCTACGAGAACCCCTACGCGCGCATCGAGCGGGTGCTGGTCTCGCTCCTGCGCGGCTTTCCCCGCACGTTTCGCCAGTTCCCGCGCGCGATCGGCGCGCAGCTCGGGAGCAAGCTCTGGATCCTCGACGACCTCGCCGAGGGCCTCGGCGTGCCGCGCGCGAAGGTCACCTTCGTGGCCCACCACGAGGCGCACGCGGCGAGCGCGTTCTACGCGAGCCCCTACCCGCGCGCGGCGGTGCTGACGGTGGACGGCGTCGGCGAAGAGGCCGCGACGGCGATCTGGCACGGCACCGAACAAGGGCTCCGCGAGGTCGCCCACGTGGACTACCCGTGCTCGCTCGGGCTGCTCTACGCCGCTTTCACGGCCTACCTCGGCTTCGCGGTGAACGAGGGCGAATACAAGGTGATGGGGCTCGCCGCCTGGGGATCGCCGCGCCGCCGCGAGGAGCTCGCGAAGGTGGTGCAGCTGTCGTCGGACGGCGGCTACGAGCTCGACCTCTCGTACTTCGCGTTCCACACCGACACCGAGCTCGGGTTCTCGTCGAAGCTCGAGGCGCTCCTCGGACCGCGCAGGCCCGCGGAGAGACCGTGGGACCTAGAGACCGCCGAGGATCGCGCCTACGCGGACGTCGCCGCCAGCTTGCAGGCGCTGCTCGAGGACGCGCTGCTCGGCCTCGCGCGCACGGCCCGCGAGCGCACCGGAGAAGACTGCCTGTGCCTCGCCGGCGGGGTCGCGCTCAACGCGGTGGCCAACGCGAAGATCGCTCGGGAGGCCGGTTTTTCCAGGGTGTTCGTGCAGCCGGCCGCGGGTGACGCGGGCGGCGCGCTCGGGGCGGCGATCCTCGGCGCCATGCAGGACGGTGCGCCACGTCCGGCGCCGATGCACGACGCCGCGCTCGGCGTGGCGGTCGACGCCGGGGAGGCGAGCATGCTGGCCGACTCCCTCGGCTTCGCCGTGAAGCGCGTCGACGATCGCGACGCGGAGGTCGCCGGGCGGCTCGCGCGCGGAGAAGTGATCGCGTTCGTGGATGGTCGCTGCGAGTTCGGGCCGCGCGCTCTCGGTCAGCGCTCGATCCTCGCCGACCCGCGCGCCGCGGCCACGCGCGAGCGGATCAACCGCGCGGTGAAGCGCCGCGAACCGTTCCGACCCTTCGCACCCTCGGCGCTCGCGGGGACGGAGCTCCGCTGGTACGACGAGCCTGGGGACGACATGACCCGCTTCATGACCACGGTCCGCCGCGCGAAGGACACGACCCTCGAGGCGGTCACCCACGTCGACGGCACCGCGCGGCTCCACACGGTGGAGCCCACGTCGCGGTTCGGCGCGCTGCTCGCCGCGGTGGAGCGCGAGTCCGGGATCCCCGTGGTGCTCAACACGTCGCTGAACGGCGCCGGCGAGCCCATCTGCGCGACAGCGGCGGACGCGGTCGCGTTCTTCGCCGCGCACGCGGTGGACGCGCTGGTGGTGGAGGACGTGGTGGTGACCCGGAGGCCGTCGTGAGCCGGTTGCGCACGGTGGCCGGGCTGCTCGGGCACTTCCTGCACCGGCAGCGGTTCTTCCTCGCGCCGCTGCTCCTCGTGCTGCTGGCCGCGGCGGTGCTGCTGGTGCTGACCGGAGGGCTCTCGTACGTGGCCCCGTTCGTGTACGCGATCTTCTAGGGCTCGCGCGCAGGGAACGTCGACGACGGCATTCACCACGTCGTCGAGACCACCGTCGCGCCCGCTATCCGCCTGAGCTCCCTTCGAGCCCAGAATCGGCAAGCGACTTGCACAGCGATGGATCCGTCGTCCCGATCCACTTGGAGAAGACGCCGTCCATCACGCACTCCAAGCGGTAGTAGTTTGTCGGACAGGCCGCGCGAACGCACTTGGTGCCTCGCAGCTCGTCTGGGCACGGCAAGTCGGGTCGCGGTACGCCGACACAGCTGGGCCCCCACGGGTCGGAGACGTCGGGCGAGTTCATGACGTCGCCAGCAACTGGAGCCGGGCTGACCTCCTCGCCACAGGCGAACACCAGCGTGCAGGCGACGCTGAACAACACGTGCGCGCGCATCACCGCCAATCGGCCTACCCGCCCCACGCGGCGCGGGCGTCGAACCCCAGCTTCTTGAACCGCGGGACCCAGTCGCGCTCCAGCGTGCGCGTCACCACCGCGCCATAGCGCGCCGGTGCCATCAGGCCCCACGCGCGGTCCTTCGGCGAGATGGCGTCGATGTCCGCGACGCCGGGCGGCGCGTACGTGCCGCGGATCCGGCGGAAGAACAGCGGCAGCTCCGCCGCCACCACCGCGCGCAGCTGCTCCTG
This sequence comes from Myxococcales bacterium, assembly GCA_016794445.1. GTDB lineage: Bacteria > Myxococcota_A > Polyangia > Polyangiales > JADJMO01 > JADJMO01. Next base: position 11,981 of record JAEUKC010000338.1, on the reverse strand, counting down.
CAGCGGGTGCTCCTCGAGCAACCACGTGAGCGCCGTCCACCCGAAGTCGCGGTGGCGCACCTCGTCGCGGAGCACGCGGTCGAGCACCCGCCTCGCCACCGGCACCGTGCAGTGCTCGCGCAGGTTCTTGAACAGCGGCACCGCGATCGTCTCGCCGATGCAGAACACGTCCACCACCACGCGCAGCACGTCGAGCTCGAGCGGGTCCGAGGTGCGCGAGAGCTCGAGCGTCTCGCGCGGGATGTGCGGCAGCGCCTGGCCGCCCGCCGCGCCGTAGCAGCGGAAGCTCAGGTCCGCGTGCGCGACCTCGTCCGAGGCGATGCGCATCGCGAGCTTCACGAGGTCGGGCGAGGCGCCGATCTGCAGCAACCACAGGCCGAGGTGCTGGGTGATCGCGGCCGAGCGGTACTCGGCCTCGACGCGGCGGAGCCACTCGCCGCGGACGCTGTCGCTGGCCTCGTTCTTGGGCTTCTTGGCGGTCATCGAGGAGAAAGCGTACGCCACCCGAGGGCGTCGAGGAGCGCCGCGGCGTCGGGCGGCGCTTCGTCCTCCGCGAGCGCGAGATCGCGCACTTTCGTCAGGACCGGGTCGGTCTGGCCCGCCTCGAGCAGATCGCGCGCGATGCAGCCGACGCCGTGCACGTCGTCGCGTGGACTCGCCAGGGCACCACCCGCGCGCGCCGCAGACACGTAGCCAGGTGTGCCGGGGGTGGCGGGCGACCCGATTGGCCGCGCGAGGCCGAAATCGCCCAGCGTCGGCGCGTCGTCCTCGTCGAACAGCACGTTGGCGGGCTTCACGTCGCCGTGCACCCAGCCCGCGGCGTGCACGTCGGCGAGGGTCTTCAAGAGCGACGCGAGCACCGCGCGGAAGTCGCGTGGCGCGGTCAGCGATCCGCGCAGGCTCCCGCCCGACATCCAGGCCATCGAGAGCCAGCCCTCGTCGAGATCGAGGTCGTGGATCGCGATCACCCCCGCGCCGCGGAACCGGATCGCCGCGCGCGCCTCGGCCAGCAGCGCGTCGCGCCCGCGCAGCTTGTCGTGGATCATCTTCAGCGCCACCGTGCGCACGCCCGCCGCCCCCAGATCTTCGCGCGCCTCGTAGACGACGCCCGCGCCACCGCGCGCCACCTCGCGCACCAGCGTGAAGGGCAGCGCGCCCCCCGGAGCGAGCAGCGTCGGGAACGAAGGCTGCGCCGCGTCACGACCGCCGCCGAGCCGCGTGCGCAGGCGCTCGAAGCGCTCGCGCACGCCCGGCGCGTCGACGTCGCCCGCGAGCGCCTCGGTGTAGAGCGCGAGCGCGCGGTCGAGATCCGCGGCCGTCGCGACCCCGTCGTCGAGGCCCTCGCACAGGAGGTCTCCTCGCAGCACCGCCGCCGCGGGGGAGCGCACCTCGGCGAGCTGATCGTGCGCGCCGCGCCGGTCGCCGCGCGTGACCAGCACGTCGGCGAGCTCGAGGCGCAGGAGCTCGGGCGCTTCCACCCCCCGGGTCAGCGCGAAGGTGAGCGCGTCGACGACCAGGTGTTCGTCCGGCCCCCCGCGCGCGCTGCGGAGCGCGGCCATGGCCTGGTCGAAGCGCCCGGCCTGGATCGACGCGACGATCGAGCCACGCAGATCCACGGGCGCCTCGGCGACCGGCGGCGGCGGTGGCGGTGGGGGCCGCTCCCCGAGCAACCGTTCCCGCAACCGCGCGAAGATCCCCACGGCTACCTCGTCTCGGCCTGCGGCGGGGGGATGACACGCATGAGGAGCGGACCGTCGTGGCCGTCGTAGATTTCGTCGCCGATCAGGAGCTGGATCGGCTTGTCGACCTGCAGGTCGCCGAGCACGACCGGGCGGTCGAAGCGCAGATCGACCCAGCCGTCGCGCGACTCGACCATCGCGCGCCGTGGACCGAGCTGGAAGCCACCGAGCGGCAGCCAGCAGATGCGACCGGGCAGCTCGAGCAGGAGCCCTCCGGCGGGGAACGGCCGCACCTTGAGGGGCAACGCGTTGCCGATGAGGAGATCGAGCCCGAGGCCGACGCGGAGCTCGTCGACGCGCGCGCCGCGCAGCGTCGTGCCGTTCTTGCCGCCGAGGTCGCGCACGATGGGCTCGGCGCCCTCGGGCCGGGCGATCTCGAGGTGACGGCGCGACACCACCGGCGACGCCACGCGCAGCTCGCCGTCGCTGCGGCCGAGCGTGACCGGGTTGCCCGGCACGATCTCGAGGGTGCGCCCCTCGAGCTGCACCGTGGGCGGGACGTTCGGGCGCCGCGCAAGCAACCCCGAGAGGAGCGCGCGCAGATCCTCGGCGTCCTCGTCGCGGAGCGCCGCGTTCAAGAGCTGCTCGGCCTTTCGCCGCTCGCCGAGGGCGATCGCGTCGCGGGCCTCCTCGAAGCGCAGCGAGCGCTTGAGCCGGTGTTCCTCGATCTTGCGCTGGCGCGAGACCGCCTCCTCGAGGCGCTGCACCGCGCCCGCGTCGGCGAGCGCCGAGATCTCACCCTCGAGGTCCCCCGCGACGTGCAGCGCGCGCGCCGCGAGCTCGTGCTCCCCGATCGATCGCAGCACCTGCGCCGCCTCGAGCAGCTCGCGCCGACGGATCGCGGGATCGAGCCCGCCCGCCTCGGCGCGGTCGAGGACGAACTGGGTGCGGGCCCGCCACGCGAGCGCGCGGGCCTCGTCGCCGGGCGGCGCGAGCGCGGTGGCCTGCGCGAGCAACAGCGCCCGCCGGTGCGGATCGAGCTCGCCCTGCGCGCGGATCAACATGACCCGTACGGCGTCGGCGTAGCGACCGGCCTCCATGTAGCCAATGCTCGCCCCCTCGAGATCACCGCGCTGCTCGGCCTGGACCGCGCGCCGCTGGGCATCCGGCGTGAACCACGAGCGAAGGCGCGTCGAGATGGACACCGCGGAGCGAGGCTATCGCGACCGGCGTCGCTCGGCGAGCGCCGCGAAGGCCAGGCCGAGCGCGAGGACGACGCCGAGGAGGAGGGGGACCGGGGAGCGGCGCCGAGGACCGGCAGAAAGCCCCGCGCGCTTGGGGGCACGCGGCCCGATCGCGGGCAAATCCAGGGCGTTTCGCAGCTGCGTCCTGGCGCGGGCGCGCAGGGTCTCGGGGAGAGCCTCGTCCGCAGACACGTGTGGGCAGCCGGTGTCGAGGTCGGTCGTCGGGGCCGTCCAGGGGGCCGGCAGGACCAGATCGGTCGGCCAGCCACAGCCCGAGAAGCCACGCGAGAGGCCGGCCGCGAGCTGGTACCCGAGCGCCGCGAACAGCGGGTCCTTCGAGCGCATCGCCGACACGGCCGCTCTGGCTGCCTCGTCGACCACGAGGCCCGCGGCGTCGCTCGTCTCGGCGCCGAGCACGGCGAGGGGGAGATCGGTCGCGAGGACCGACGCGGCCTCTGCACCGCCCTGGGCGAGAGACGCGCGCCGGAGCGCGGGCGTGGGCCTCTCCGGCGGGCCTCCGAACCGCGGCCCCGCGTCCAGCACGAGCGTGCGCGTGTACCCCGCGGCGAGGCTCGTCGAGAAGCTCAGCGCCGCGTGGTCGTCCAGCGGGTCGACGGTGACGAGGGCGGGGAGGCCGTGCTCGACGAACTTCACGTCGCCCGCGGTCGCGCGCGTGCCCCACGTCGAGCGGGTGCGGATCGTGACCGCGGTGCCCCGCGCCTCGTGCGAGAGCGCGATCGGGACGGCGGCGAAGCGCTCCCCGCGCAGCAACGCCGAGACGCGCACCTTCGAGCGCTGCACGGGGAAGCGCGGCGGCAAGCGGGCCGAGAACAGGCGCTTGTCCCCGTCGTCGATGACGAGGAGCGCCACCTCCGGCGCGGCGCGGCCCTCTTCGCGGGCGACGAGCGAAGGCACGACCTCGAGCAGGCACGGCGCCGACGAAAGGCGGAGCTCCACGTCGACGAGGGCGATGCCGCGACCGACGGAGAGGTCGTAGGTCTCCACGTCCACCGAACAGGGGGTCACCCTTTGGGGTTGGACAGTCGGCCGTCGCGCGACAAGACTCCACGACGAAAATGAAGCGGAAGGCCTTCCAAGCGCTCCTGGCGATGTGTGCTTCTCTCTCGGCGATCGTGGCGGCCTGCGACGGCTGCCGGTCGGGGGGCAACAAGGACGCGGGCGCCCCCGTGGCCGAGGTCGGCCTGCCGACGGTGCGCCTCTACGTGCTCGCCGACCTCGCGGGCGCGCTCGAACCGTGCGGCTGCCAGAAGGACATGCTCGGTGGCTTCGACCACTTCGCCTCGCTCGTCGCCAAGGAGCGCGACAAGGCGCCGAAGAGCGCGGTCGTCACCGTGGGCCCCACGTTCTACATGGACGAGACCCCGAAGCCCGACCACCTCCAGCAAGACGACTGGAAGGCCGACGCGATCGCCTCCGTGCTCAAGGGCGTCGGCTTCGCGGCGTTCGCGCCCGGCAAGAACGACTGGGCCGTCTCGGGCGATCGGCTCGACAAGCTCCGCGAGGCGAGCGGCGGCGCGCTGGTCGCGGGCAACCTCACCGGCAAGGGCAGCGCGGGCGCCGTGGCCTACGCGATCCGCGACATCGGCGGCACCAAGGTCGCGTTCGTGGGCGTCTCCGTCCCCAAGACCGAGAAGGGCGCGCCGAGCGAGGTCGTCATCGCCGACGCCACCGCGGCGCTGGCGAGCGCCGCGCGGCGCGCCAAGACCGAGGGCGCGCGCATCGTGGTGGGCCTCGCCGCGATCGACCCGGGCGACGCCAACCGCGCAGCCGAGAAGATCCCCGAGCTCGACGTCCTGGCCATCGGCTCCCCCGCCACCGACGGCGACGCGAACGACGAACCCAAGGCGCCGCGCTTCATCGGCAACACGCTCGTCGTGCGGCCCTCGAACCACCTCACGCGGGTCGCGGTGCTCGACTTCCACGTGCGCGGCGACGGCCGGTTCGCCGACGGCAGCGGCCTCGCGCACGCGCAAGAGGTGATGGACCTGACGACCCAGATCGGCGAGCTCGAGAAGAAGCTCAAGGGCTGGGAGGCCGACCCGAAGGTGCCGCGCGCCGACGTCGACGCCCAGAAGAAGCGGCTCGGTGAGCTCCGCGCGCAGCTCGACAAGGCCAAGACCCCGCCGCCGACGCCGAGCGGCTCGTTCGTGCGCTACCAGCTCGTCGACGTGAAGGGCGAGCTCGGCAAGGACGCGAGCGCCTCGGCCTCGATGCTCGGGTTCTACAAGAAGGTCAACACGTACAACCAGGACAAGTTCAAGGACAAGAAGGCGCAGCCTCCTGCCAAGGGCGAGGCGTTCTACGTCGGCGTCGAGACCTGCAAGGTGTGCCACACGGCGCCCTACACGGTGTGGACCAAGGCCAAGCACTTCGGCGCGTACAAGACCCTCGCGGACCAGAGCAAGGAGTTCAACCTCGACTGCGTCGGCTGCCACGTCACGGGCTTCGACAAGCCGGGCGGCTCCACGGTGACCGACCTCGTGACCCCCGATCTCAAGAACGTGCAGTGCGAGTCGTGCCACGGCGCGGGGAGCAAACACGTGGAGGATCCGGTCTCGTTCGCGCTCGAGAGCAAGCCGCCGGAGACCCTCTGCCAGTCGTGCCACCACCCGCCGCACACCGACAAGTTCGTCTACACCGATCGGCTCGACAAGATCCTCGGCCCGGGCCACGGCAAGCCGGGCGACAAGCCGAGCAACGACCCGCCCAAGGGCTGGAAGCCCCCGAAGGCGCGGTTTCAGCCGTAGATCCGCTGCCAGCTCTCGCGCGCCTGCACCCGCGCCATCCACGCGGCGACGTGCGGGAAGCGCGAGAGGTCGATGCCCAGCATGGGCGCATAGCCTAGCGTGGGCGCAATCGAGAGATCGGCGACCCCGAACTTGTCGACGACGAACTCCCGCGTGGAGAGCCGCGCGTCGAGCGGCCCGAGACACCGATCGATCTCGAGGCGACCGTTCTCCACCATCTTCGGGATGCGCTGCTCCTCGGGGAGGCGGATGCTGTGCGCGAACACGTGGGCGACCGCCGGCGAGAGGTGGGCGGCGTTCATGAACACCCACTGCGAGACCAGGCCGCGACCACGCGCGCCCTCGGGCAAGAGGCCCTTCTCGGGGAAGCGCTCGGCGAGGTAGTGCAGGCAGGCATTGGACTCCCAGAGCCGGTAGTCGCCATCGACGAGCACGGGCACGCGCATCGTCGGGTTGAGCTCCTTGTACGCATCGGTGCGGTGCGCGCCGGTCATCAGGTCGACGGGCACGAACTCGTACGGCGCCCCCACCTCTTCGAGGGCCAGGCGCACGCGTCGGGTGTTGGGGGACATCGGGAAGCCGTGGAGGGCGAGCATGGAGAAACGGGTACTCCGCTGCTCCCGGCCGTTCAATCGAACAGGGCACCGAGCACGTCGAAGCCGATCTCGAGAACGCTTCCGGCGACGTCGAACAGACCGCTGACGTCGGCGCCCGAGCTGGAGACGCTGACGCTGGAGCTGGCCTCGTGGGCGACCACCGCGGCCGTGCCCACGGCGACCACACCGACCGCACCTGCCGCGAGGAGCGCGCCGTTGCCGGCGCCGGTGGGCGCGGGCTTGCGCATCGCCGTGAGGGCGGCGACCAGCTGCGGGAGCTCGTCGCGATCGAACCACGCACCGTGGGCGTTGCACACGTCGATCGTGACGCCGCTCGCCAGCTTCTGGATGGTCATCGCCGCGCCGCACGCCGGACAGTCCGCCTTGGCGTGGACGTCGGGCTGGTGCCGTGCGTGCGATGCTGCCAGCCCGGCGGCCTGCACGACGTCCTGATCGAGCTCTGTGACCACCCGCCCGCGCGTCGCGTGATCCAGGAAGATCCCGCCGCAGGTGAGACAACCGGACAAGAGTGTGCTTTTCGTCTGGTGCTCGACGAGCGCGACGCGACAGCGAGGACAGGGGCCCTTCATCCGGAGAATCGTACCACCGCCGATCGCGCCCTTGTCACGGCGCGGCGCGCCCCGGACAATCGCCGCACATGGGCTACGGCGAGCAGATCGACGCGGTGGTGGGCAAGCTGTCGCGGTTCCTGCACCTGCGGGCCACCCAGACCGACACGAGCCACGAGCTCTTGCCGTACTACGGCCTGCCGCTCGACCAGCTGATGCCTGCGCCGGCGGAGGTGCCCGAGGTGCGCCGCCACGTGCCGCGCATCTCGCTGTCCACGGTCACCGAGACGCTCTCGTGGACGAGCGGGCACGTGCCGCTCGCCACGGGCTACCGCCACCGACACGAGGGCGAGTACCACAAGAACCTCACCGCCTGGGCGCGCTGGGTGCACAAGAAGGGCGCGCGGCGGCGCTCGCTGCTGGTCTACGTGCACGGCTGGCTCGAGCCGGGCTCGTGGGTCGAGGAGGCCACGCTCCTGCCGCTGTTCTACCGCGAGCTCGGGGTCGACGTGGTGCACGTCTCGCTCCCGTTCCACGGCCGGCGCAGCCCGCGCGGTCAGCTGTTCCACGGCGAGTGGTTCTGGACCGCCGATCTCGTGCGCTCGCTCGAGGCCGTGCGCCAGGCGGTGTTCGACGTGCGTTCGCTGATGGGCTGGTTCCGCAAGACCATCGGCTACGAGGAGGTGGGGATCACCGGCCTCTCGCTCGGCGGGTGCATCACCATGCTGCTCGGCTGCCTCGCGCCGATCCCCGACTACATCGTCCCGATGATCGCCCACCTCGAGCTGCCCGACGCTGTCGAAGAGGCGCCGATCCTGTGGCGCATGAAGGACGATCTGGCGCGCTTCGGGCTCGACGAGGCCCAGCGCCGCGCGGTGTTCTCGCGCATCCCGCTCTCGACCGCGCTGCCACTCGTGCCGAAGGATCGACAGCTGTGGGTCGCGGCGCGCGAGGACGGCTACCTGCGCGCCGAGCTCGTCGAGCAGCAATGGCGGCGCTGGAGCGAGCCGCCGATCCTGTGGATCCCGGGCGGCCACATGACGTTCCCGCTCGCCATGGGCGACATCGTGAGCGCGATGAAGCGCCTGCCGCTCTCGGCGGGCGCGGCGAAGGTCAAGGTCTAGGCGCGCGACCGCTCACGACGCGCTCGTGCCCGCCGTAGTCGCGGACGCGGCGCACGTCGTTGAAGCCGCGCGCCACGAGGAGCGCCACGACCGATTCAGCTTGCCCGGCGCCGATCTCCATCGCGAGGGCGCCGCCCTCGGTGAGGTGACGCGGCGCGTCCTCCACGATGCGGCGCACGAGGTCGAGGCCGTCGGCGCCGCCGTCGAGCGCGAGGTGCGGCTCGTGGTCGCGGATGTCCGGCTGCAGGCCCGGGATCTCGGAGCTCGCGATGTACGGCGGGTTCGCGGTGACGAGGTCGTACCGGCGTCGCGGGGCGGGCAGCGCGGCGAACAGATCGCCCGCAGAGAAGCAGACGTTCCACACCGCCCCCAGGCGCTGGGCGTTGTCGCGGGCCACGGTCAGCGCCTCCGCCGACAGATCGGTCGCGTCGACGGTGAGCGTCGGGCGCTCGAGCTTGAGCGTGACGGCGACGCACCCCGAGCCGGTGCAGAGGTCGAGCACGCGACCGCCGAGATCGCGACCCTGCAAGAGCTCGAGGGCGTGCTCGACGAGGATCTCGGTGTCCGGGCGCGGGACCAGCACGCGCCGATCGACGCGGAACGGACGCCCGTAGAACTCGCGCACGCCGCGGAGGTAGGCGACCGGCTCGAACGCCCGGCGCCGCTTGAAGAGGGCGCGGATGGTCGCGAGCTCCTCGGCGGTGAGGAGGCGCTCGCCGTCGACGAGGATGCGCACCCGGTCCACACCGAGCGCCTCGGCCGCGACGAGATCGGCGTCGAGCTTCGCGCCCTCGACCCCGCGCTTCTTGAGGTCGTCGGTCATGAAGGCGACGACGTCGCGAACGGTCCAATCGCGAGGCTCGGCCACTGCGGCGGCGTAGTCCCGCCCGAGATGTGATACCAGGGTGACGAGCGCATGAAGCCGATCGTGCTCCACGTCACCGCGGAGCTGTCGCCCCATCACAAGTCCGGCGGGCTCGGCGACGTCCTCGCGGGCCTGCCGCCCGCCCTCGCGCGGCTCGGCGTCGACGTCCGGGTGGTCACCGGCTTCTACGGCAGCGCGTCCAAGGTCGCGGGGCTCGATCTGCGCCCCTGGGACACCCCCATCGACGTCTCGATCGCGGGCAACCGCATGGAGGCGCGGGTGTTCGAGGCCCGGACCCACGGCGGCTCCGTCACCACGTATTTCGTCGAGGCGCCACACCTGTCGCGCGGGAAGCTCTACGGCTACGACGACGACCTCTACCGGTTCGCCATCCTCGGGCGCGCCGCGGTCGAGATCGGGCTCGTGCTCGACCGGCTCGGCACGCCGCCCGCGATCCTGCACGCGCACGACTGGCACGCCGCCTCGGCGATCCTCTACGCGCGGACCTGGCCCGGGCCGCTGCGCGGGGTGCCGAGCCTCATCACGATCCACAACCTCGCCTACCAGGGCCTCGCGCCGGCGAGCCAGGCGGGTTTCCTCGGCTACTCGGCCGAGACCTACCACCACGCGCTCGCCTTCGACGGGGGGCTCAACCTGCTCAAGGGCGCGTTCGTCGTCGCCGATCGCATCACCACCGTCTCGCCCACCTACGCGCGCGAGATCCGCACCGCGCGCTACGGCCACGATCTCGAGCACGTGCTGCGCTGGCTCTCGCCCAAGCTGATCGGGATCCTCAACGGCATCGACGCCGAAAGCTGGAACCCCGCCACCGACCGCGCGCTCGGCGCCGCGTATTCGGCCAGCGATCCCGAGGGCAAGCTCGCGTGTCGCGACGCCCTGCGCTTCGAGCTCGGGCTCTCGCCGGGTCGGTCGCCCGTGTTCGGCGTCGTGTCGCGGTTCACCTCGCAGAAGGGCATCGACTGGGTCGGCGAGATCGCGCCCCAGCTCGTGCGGCAGGGGGGTCAGCTCGTCGTGCTCGGCGAGGGCGACGCGGCCCTCGAGCACCGGCTCTACTGGGCGGCGCAGCGCCTCCGCGGCTCGGTCGTCTACGTCCGCGCGTTCGACGACGGGCTCGCGCGCCGCATCTACGCGGGCAGCGACATGTTCCTCATGCCCTCGCGGTTCGAGCCGTGCGGGCTCACCCAGATGTACGCCATGCGCTACGGCGCGGTGCCGATCGCGCGCGCCACCGGCGGGCTCGTCGACACCATCGCGCCGCTGCACTCGCAGTACGACGTGGGCGGCGCCACCGGCATCCTGTACGAGGAGGAGTCCGCCGAGGCGCTGGCGGGCGCCGTGGAGTGGGGCATCCAGGTGGCGCGCGATCCGGGCGCGATGCACGCGCTCCGGCAGAACGGCATGCGCAGCGACTTCTCCTGGGAGCGCAGCGCCGAGACCTACCTCGAGGTCTACATGGACCTCGGGCTCGAGCTGGACGCCCCCTAGGACTCGCCGGGTCGTAGCGCCGCCTCGACCGCGTCGAGCGCGGCCGGCGTGGCGTCGGCGAGGGCGCGCGAGAGCGGGAGCTGCGCGAGCCCGCACGCCACGTAGATCGGCACGAGGTGGGGCGCCTTCGCGCGGAGCGTGGCGAGGTGCTTGCCGACCGCGCTCGCGTCGCCGCGGCGCACGGGGCCGGTGAGCGCCGCGGGCAGGCCGAGCACCGCCACGTTGTCGGCGACCGACCGCAGGAGCGGGCCGAGCATGGCAGGAATGGCAGCATCGCTCGCGCCGGCCACGCGCAGCAGATCGGCGCCGGCCGCCGCGAGGGCCGCCGCCCCGTTGGCCACGAGCCCCGCGGCCGCGTGGTACGCGACGCGGTCGAGCGCGGCGAACGTGCGCGGCACGAGGCCGACCTTGCGACAGAGCCGCCGCGCGAGCCGCTCGGCGGCCGGATCGCCGGCGACGTGGGCGTGACCGCCCTGCAGGTCAGGGGGCCGCGCCGGGTCGGCGAACGAGATCATCGGGTGCATCTGCGCGACGCCCGCGCACACCGGGCGCAGGGGCGCGAGCACCTCGGCGTCGAGCGCGCCCGCGCAGTGGACGACGACTGTCGTGGCGGGCAGGAGGCCCGGCGTGGCGAGCACCTGCACCAGCGGACCGAGGGCGCCGTCGCGGACCGCGAGCACGACGATCGCCGCGCGCAGCCGCCGGGGGTTCGCGAGGAACGCCCGCCCGCTCACGATGGCGACGCGCACGCCCGCGGCGCGCAGCGCTCGCTCGAGCCCGCGCCCCACCTTGCCGACGCCGAGGATCGCGACCTTCAAGTCAGGCCGCCGCGCTCTCCGACTCGAGCTCGGTGAACAGGCCCGCGAGCTCCGGACGACCGCGGAGCGGCGCGCAGAACCGCGTGGCGAGCTCGAGGAGCGCCTCTTCGAGCTCGGCGGCGCGCTTGCCCGCCGCGATGACGCTCTTCTCGAGGTTCTGGTGCTCGGCCTCGAGGCCCTGCTCGAACTCGCCGAGGCGCTTGCGGAGCTCCTGGATCTGGAAGTCGAGGTCGGTCGACTCCTGCTCCTTGGCCTCGGCCCAGGCGATGGCCTGCTTCTCGAGCTCGGCGGCGGCGAGCCAGTGGTCGACGAGCTCGGCGACCTTGCGGTAGGCGGCGGCGAGCTCGGCGTAGGGCGTGGCCATGCCGGTGCGGCCCTCCCAGTGGATGATCTCCGGGTGCGCCTGCAGCACGAGCTCGCGCGCGCCGGTGACGGCCTGGGTGTAGGGCGCGACGCCCTCGCGCGCGGTACGGGCGACGTCGCGGGCCTTGCTGGCGTCGATGCCGAGCGCGTCGACGGCGCGACCGAAGCGCTCGCGCCCCTCGCGCTGCTGGCCCTCGAGGGCCTCGAGCTTGCGCTGGTCGGTGACGCTGCTGCCGCGGAGCTGGGTGATCTCGGAGACGCACTTCTTCACGCCGTCGAGGGTCTGCTTCTCGCCCGGGGGCGGGCCCGCGGGGTAGGCGCGCTGGAGCATCTGCTCGAACACGACGAGGCGGCGCGCCCAGCGGTCCATGGTGACCGGCGGGAGGGTGGCCGCGGGGGCGCGGAACGCGCGCTGCTCGGAGCTGATCTCCGGCGGCGGCTGGATGCCG
>JAEUKC010000318.1:0-17381 GCA_016794445.1 Myxococcales bacterium | reverse complement strand
AAGTCCGACCTTGGTGAGCGCGGTGAACCTCGTCAAGCTGCAGACGCCGTGGAGCGGAGGCGACTACGCGCTCGGGTGGATCGTCGCCACGCGACCGTGGGGTGGGGGCACGGTGCTGACGCACACCGGCTCGAACACGATCAACACGGCGACCGTGTGGATCGCGCCGAAGAAGAACCGCATCTTCGTCGCCGTCACCAATCGCGGTGACGGTGTCGCGTTCGACGGCGTCGACGCGGTGTTCGGTCCGCTCATCGACGCGTATGCGAAGTAGCGGGAGCCCATCCGCTCCACGGCCGCGTCGAGTCTGCCAATCCGCTTCCCGCTCTCCAGGCCCTCCACACGCGCGCCATCGAGCACGCACCTGACGCGCTGGCCCGCTCAGAACACGCCGCCCAGCGCGAAGAGGCCACCGGGACGCGGGGCTCGCCATCGACATCGTGTACGAGGGCACGCCGGACCTCGAAGCGCCGCCACCGCCGATGGATGGCGTCGTCGTCGAGTCGTTGACGGATCTGAGGGCTGCCAAGCTGACCGGCATGACCGCTGACGGTTGCGGAGCTGCAGTCCTATCGCGACCAGCTCGGCGCCCGCTTCAGGGCCATCGCCGTGCCCTGACGGTGAACCATCACGCCTCGCCCCACGTGCCGTCGCCGGCGACGCGCTTGACGCGCCCTGCGGCCCGTCCCCTGCTGCGAGCATGCGCGCTCTGCTCCTGTGCTTGCTGGTGGTCGGGTGCTCGACCGGCGCGAGTCCGCTCGCTCCGGGCTCGGCGTCGAAGACCGCGGTCGACGGCAAGGGACCCGATCGCGATGGAGACGGCATCCCCGACGCGGAAGACAAGTGCCCGGACGTCCCGGAGGACTTCGACTTCTTCGAGGACGAGGACGGCTGCCCCGATCCCGACAACGACAAGGACGGCGTGCTCGACAAGGACGACGCTTGCCCCAACGCGCCCGGCCCTGCCGCGGCCAAGGGCTGCCCGAAGAAGGTGGCGAGCGATCGGGATCACGATGGTCTCCCGGACGACGTCGACATGTGCCCCGACGATCCCGAGGACAAGGACGGCTTCCAGGATCAGGACGGCTGTCCCGATCCGGACAACGACAAGGACGGCATCCTCGACAAGAACGATCAATGTCCGAACGACCCCGAAGACAAGGACGGCTTCCAGGACGAGGACGGCTGCCCCGACCCTGACAACGACGGCGACGGGGTCCTCGACGTGGACGACCAGTGTCCCAACCTTCCGGGGCCGAAGTCGAACGGCGGCTGCCCGAAGAAGTGAGCGCAGCGGCCGCCACCATGGACGGCCGCGACAGCCGACGAGTGACGACTCAGGTCCGTCGCTTGCGCGCCTCGGCCCGCACGGTCGACGGAGCCGGGAGGCCAGAGCGGCGCAGCACGACGCCGAGCTGGGAGGCGGACGAGCAACCCACCGCGCGGGCCACCGTGTCGATCTTCCCGCCGTCGGCAGCGAGCAGGATCTGCGCAGCTCGGGCTCGCTCCTCGGACAGGAGGCCCCGGAAGGTCCGTCCGCGCGCGCGGAGCCCTCGCTGGAGGCTTCGCGCCGAGAGCCCCAGCGCGGCCGCGCAGCGATCGACGTCGGCCTGCCGCAGGTGGCTCGCGAGGAAGGCCCGCACCTTGGGCTCGAGGTCGCCGGGGCCGAGATCGGCGCAGATCGACGCGACCATCGCCTGGGCCGCGGGTCCGTGCACGGGATCGGCCCAGGCGTAGGCTTCGCTCGCGTCGGTGAAGAGGCGAAAGGTGTCGTCCGGCCCGAGCGCGGGGAGCAGGGCGGCCTTGCGCGCGCCGCTGAGCCCGGGCTCGACCAACACGGCCTGGCGCGCGAAGAGTCCGCGCAGCCTCGTGAGCTCGTCGCGCAGCCCCTCCGCCATGAGCGTCCATGCTTCGTCGTCGATGCCGGCGAGCCCGCGACCGTCGACGATCCGGCGGAGGGGCGGGCGCAACGCGGGGTGGCGCGCGAGGGGGTAGAGGCCGAGGAGCGTGCGCGCATCGGTCGCGTCCCGATGCCCGAAATGGACGGTGCCGACGAGCTCGGGCGTGGCGCACCAGGTGAGGAACGAGGCGCCGGCCAGCGCGGAGCCGATGGGCCTGCGCGCGTAGTCGCCCAGCGAGAGCGCGAGTCGCAGTCGATCGCGAGGTCCGAGCACGGAGCGATGGTAGCGCGTGGCGCGAACTCGATGCCGCTTGGCGCCTGCGCGATGGCGGCCGGCCGTACGAAGTCCCCATGTCGCGCTGCACACCATCGAGACGGGGGCTCTGCCGAGACGCGGTCGTGCTCCTGGTCGCCACGCTGGGCCTGACGTCCTGCTCGGGCGGGTCCGCCGAGCCGACCGGTGACGGCGGCGTCGTCGAGGCTGCCACCGACGCGGGGCCGGACTTCGGAGACGACGTGGCGCTGCCGGGTCCGTGCCGTTTCGACGACCCGGCGTCCTTCTTCGACGGCAGCTGCCAGATGGTCCCGTGAAATCAGACGCGAATCGGAGGAGAGAGCTCATGGAACGTACACCCGTTGGTCGGACGCGACGCGTCCTCGTCCTGGTCGGACTCGCCGCCGGTCTCGGCGCCGTCGACGCGCTGCCGGCGCGGGCGAGCTGGAAGGCGGACACCGGCTGGGTCACTCCCGGGGCGCCCGTGTCGGCGGGCAAGCTGAAGGCCCTCCTCGACGAGATCGACGCCCGCCTCACGCGGGTCGAGGTCCGGACCCACGGGACGACCGCGATCTCCAGCAGCGCGGTCTACTGCGGCGCCACTGCGTCGACGGTCGGGGACATGAGCGACCTGTCCGGGTTCAAGGGCTACGCCGGGGCGAAGGTGGCCTGCGAGGCGCTGTCGGACTGCAAGTCGAGCAAGACCGCCCACGTGTGTTCTGGCGAAGAGGTGGTGCGCTCGGCGCAGATCGGCATCACGATGCCGGCCGGGTGGCTCGCCACCGGGGCGGCGACGCGCGCCGTGATCTCGTCCGGGTCCACGGATCGCTACGTGGAGTCCGCCGACTGCCAGGGCTTCAAGGTCGGGGTCGCCGCGACCGGCGTGTCGAACTGGTTCGGCACGTCGTGGGATCCGACGGGTCCCGCGGCCAAGGCGACCCACTGTGGCAGCAAGCTGGCCGTCCTGTGCTGCGATTGATTCCCGGGTTGCCGGTCCCCTCCTCGACCGGCCGTGCCCTCGCCGCGGCCCTCTCGCTGGCGATCGCGATCGTGCTCTGCGCGGCGATCGGGGCCAACGTCGAAGCGCAGGTCGCGCGCCTCGCTCCTTCGACCTGCGTGTCCTTCGGCTGCTACTGCGAGGCCGACGCTGCCCACGGGCCGCGCGAGGTCGTCGACGCCTGGTCGTCGCTCGCCCCAGCCGTGGCGGGCGCCGCGCTCCTCTGGTCCGCGCTCGGGGCCCGTCGCTCGGCCGGCACGGCCCTCACGAGGAGCCGCATCCCGACGCTGCTCCTCTCGGGGGCGGCCAGCTCCATCGCCGTCTTCAGCTTCCAGTACCATGCGACCCACACCCTCCTCGGCGAGTGGCTCGACGCGACGTCGCTCTACCTGCTCGCCGGGTTCACGATCGCCTGGCGCATCGCGCGGCTTCGAGCGCTGCCGGTGCGCGGCTTCGTGCTCGTGTACGGCGGGATCGTCGCGACGCCGGCGGCCCTCGCCTGGGCGTTCCCGGCGACGCGAAAAGTAGCCTTCGTCGCGCTCGCCACCGCGGCGATCGTCATCGAGGTCGTCGCCCGGCGAAAGGGCGCAGCGACGGGGCGCGGAGGGCTGCTGGGCTTCGCGGTGGGGTCGTTCGTCCTCGCGTCCGTGGCGTGGACCCTCGACTGGACCCGACGCGTCTGCGATCCGACCAGCGTGTTCCAACTGCACGCGGCCTGGCACGTCCTCAGCGCGCCGACGATCCTCGCGCTGCACGCCTACCTCGCCTCGGAGGCCGACGGCGACCGGGCGATCGTGGAGGGCGCCGCCTAGCGCCCCCCGAGACACGTCCGCTCGCGAACGACGTAGACCACCTCGCGGACGCATCCTGCTCGGCGACCCCAGAACCGGCGGATCTCCAGGTTGCCTGGGACGGCACGACCTCAGCCCGCGCAGGCTGCGAAGGCGCAGACGAAGCGCCCGGCCACGAGGCTGTACGCGCAGTAGCCCTGGCGGGGCTCGCTCCCGGGCTGGGCGCTGACGCAGTCCTCGTCGTCGACGCAGGCGTCGCGGGGACCATGGCAGTACCACCCGCTGATCCCGCGGTAGCTGCCGCATTCGAGGTCCAGCGTGGGAGAACAGTAGCCGGACGGCCCGCAGTCCGCGTCGGTCCGGCAGCCGGCGGGCAGGCAGTGCTGGGGGCGCGCATTCTGGCTTTGCGCGTAAGCGGTTCCACACTGGCACATCTGGCCCTTCAGGCAGTCGCCGTCCTCGCGGCAACGCGCGACCGTGCACCTGCCACCCACGCACTTCGGCTCGCGACCCGCGCAGTCCTTGTCGTCGCTACACGACGCGTCGGTCGCCACGCGAAGAGGCAGGTCGGTGCACCGCTCGGGCGTGGGTCGGTGGCGCTTGGGTACCCGCATCGGGACCGCGGACTGGGTGGTTCCAGGAACCGGCTTCTCCTCGTCCGCGGTCGGATCCGTCCGGTCCTGCGCGCGGCGACACGAGACCCCGAGCGCGACGAGCGCCATCAGCACGAAGCACATCGACCCGGCGCGACGCATCCGCCGAGGATCGCAGACGATCGCCTTGCCCGCCAGCGTCACGCCGACGGCCGCAAGTGTAGCGAGGCTCGAGGTGCGGTAGAGTCTCGCGATGGGGTGGAGGTCAACCCTCGGCTGGCTCGCGTTCGCTGGCCTCCTCGGCTGTCGACCGACCAGCGCCCGCGGGCGGATCGGCGAGGTCGATCTGACGGCGCGGCTCCCCGCCGGCGTCACGGTGCCGGCCACGCCCGATCGGCACGAGGGCGAGGTCGAGGCTTGCGGTGGTGGGGAGGGCATCCCCCCGATCCCGCTCCGCATCCGATGGACGTCGTTCGAGCAGGGCGGCATCGGCTATGTCGCGTCTTGCGCGGTGGATCTGCAGGAGAGCCAGGACGGCCTCTTCGTGTTCCTCGGCAAGCCGAAGCTCGTGGAGGGACACGACCTTCCCGTCGTCACGCTGAAGCTGACCTTGATCTGTCTGCGGATGGACCTGCGCGGCGAGACCAAGCGGAGCATGACCCTCGTCTACGTGGATCCGGCCGGTCGTCTCCGTACACGAAGGTGAGAGGCGGGAGGAACGGCCCTCGGTCGCGCTACATCGTGCGCGCGCAGCGGAAGCCGACCGTGCTCGTGCCGTCGCTCGGGTCACGTGGCTCGCGGGTCGTGATCGGCCACGCGACGGGGCACAACGGCGCGGCTCCGAACTGCACCGGCAACGTCGTCAGCGCGTCGAACGCCACGGTGAACGCGTCGCTCTAGCCCTGAACCGAGCGTCCGCCCTCAGGGCTGGTACCAGTCCTTCTCGACCCTCGGATCCATGAAGGAGCCGGTGTCGCGGATGGCCACCCGGACGCGATCGCCACGCGCCTTCGCGAACACCTGGAGCGGCGCGAGCGCCGGGAGCGCCTTGCGGCCCTTGGTGTTCGCGTCGACGTACGCCTTGCGCAGGTTGGGCTCGATGCAGAGATCGAGGACGTGCAGCGTGTAACCAGAGACGACGTTGTCCTCCCCGGTCAGCTTGAGGGTGAGCGAGTCGTCGTCGAGGAAGAGCACGCGCGCGCCGCGCCCGGGCGCTACCGAGTAGCCCGATTTCGGGAGCCGCACGGCCTGCCCGACCGCCGTCGACCACGCGACCATCGTGACGGCCGGGTCCGTGATCGGCCCCGTCGACTTCATGCTGCCCCAGTCCCAGCCGTGGACGCGGAGGTTGCCGACGAAGGTGGGCGTGCCGCTGTCGACGAGCAGGGTGTAGAGGCGCGGCGCCAGGGCGTCGGTCGGGCCACCGACGGCGATCAGCCCGAGGGTGCCGGTGGTCGGCGAGAACCCGCGGATCTTCAGGTTGAGGTCAGGGTGCGTGTCGGCGGGTCGATCGCTCACCGGGCCCACGGTGGGCACGAGATCGTAGCTCGTGGCCCAGGCCGTGGTGGGGCAGGGCGCGGCGGCGTCGGCGGTCTCCACGGCGACGTCGCCCGGCGTGTCCGACGGAGCCGCGTCGGCGACCTCCGTGCCGGTATCGGCAGCGTCGTGCGCACCGGTGCCCGTGTCGCGGACCCCCGCGTCGTCCTCGCCGTCGAACCCGCCGGTGGTGCATCCGCACGTGGCGATCGCGCAGGCGAGCACCGCCCCGCGCTGGTGCGAACGAGGCGAGGTGTGGCGGAGCGGCATGCGCGTCCCGCAGGATACCACCCGACGGCGAGCGGCGACGGCCGACATCCCGTACGCTCCTCCGCAGATGTATCCGGAGCTCACGAGCCTCGTCGGGGCGCCGAGCGGTGACCTCTGGATCGCCGGCTCGGGTGGGCTCGTACGTCGCTGGGACGGGGCGTGCTGGACGGTCGAGCGGATCGACGAGGGTGTCGCGCTCGACGCGGTGTGGGCCGCGGGCGACGACGACGTCTGGGTCGGCGGACACCGCACGATCGGACCACCACGCCCAGGGCTCTTCCGTCGGCGCGGGGGCGCGTGGACGCCGTACGAGGCCCTGGAGGTGCGTGCGATCTGGGGCGCCAGCGCGACCGAGGCGTGGGCGACCGGCTGGGGCCCGGGGGAGCTCCTCGCCTGGGACGGCGAGAGGTGGTCTCGGTGGGCAGGGGTCGAGGCGAGGCTCCGGCGGGTGTTCGGCCTCGCGCGCGACGACGTGTGGGCCGCCGGCGAGGACGACGACGGTGGGTGTGTCCTCCACTGGGACGGACGGAGCTGGCAGCGCGTGGCCTCCGAGTCGACCGCTCGGTTCGGCGACATCGGGTCGGTGCGCGTCGGTGAGGCGTGGGTCGTCGATCGAAGCCAGGGACGGCTCGCCAGGGTCACCACGGAGGGCTGGACGTTCGAGTCGGCGCCGTTCGACGTGTGCTCCATGGGCCGCCTGCCGGGCGAGCTCTGCGTGGCCGGTGCGCTCGAAATCGCCTTCCTCGAGGACGGTCGCTGGCGGACCGAGGCGCTGTCGGCGGGCGATCCCGTGACGATCGAGGTCGACGCCGACGGTCGCGCGTCCAGCGTGGGCCCTTGCTTCCTCGACGGCGTCGCGACGTCGCACGGGGAGCTGTGGGCGATCGGGAACGCGATCGTGCACGGGATGGAGTCGACCGCCGAAGGGTTCCGCGGTGCCCTCTTCCGTCGCCACGCGGAGACGGGGTGGGCGCCCGTCGCGCTCCCTCGCTGACGGCGTGGTGCTGCTCTTCCAGTGGCGTTCCTCACGATCCTGTGTGTCGCGTGCGGTACCAGCGTCGCCGGACAGCCAGGCTTCTGCGCGCTTCCGTCGTTGCGACGATGCACTTGATCCGGACGCCGAAGTGCCCCTAGCTCGGACGGTCGAACAGCCGCTTCAGGCGCAACCAGGGCGTCCGGCAGACGGGCGCATCGAACGTGCCCTGGCCGGTCCAGTGGTAGGCCTTCGCGAAGTCGAAGCAGCGTTTGTGACCCGGCACGACCCCCTCTTGATCGACGCGCAGCCGACCGCGCAGGCGATCGGTGGTGAACGCCTCGATGGTCAGCGTGGAGGTCTTGGGGCGCTCTGGCAGCGTCGACGGGTTGGTGCACGCCTGCGCGCGCGGGAGGCCGTCGAACGGGACCTCCGTGGCCCCGCTCCGCGGCGGGCCGTCGAACCAGATTCGCACCGCGTCCTTCGGGTACGGGTTCTGCTCGAAGTCCAGCGCGTGGCGACAGGCGAGCGGCGCGCTCGACAGGATCAGCCACCAGTCGGCGCCGGTGTCGACCACCAGCGCGAAGGTGTGAGGCGCCCGCGTCTGGCCTCCCTCGAGATCGACGAGTGACAGACTCGCGTTCGGCGCGTCCACGCGGACGTCCGGGACCCGGCGCAGGAACCACCCCGCGAGCCCGACGACGAGGATCGTCGCCGAGGCGGCCAGCCCTCGCGTGCGCGCGGCGCTCATGGCCCCATCCTACCCGGCGAACCGTCGCGCGGGGTGAGTAGACCAGCGTGGCGCTGGCCAGAAGACGTGACACGCGCTGATCGGGGTGACCAAACCCGCGCCCATGGCTCGAGTGAAACAGCCGAATCAATCGCGGTTCTTCGGCATCTCGCCCTCGACCGGTCGATCGGCGATGCCGAGCCGCGCTTCGAGGACGTCCTCGAGGTACTGCGCCTGGTCCCGCGTCGTCAGCCCGGAGATCAAACGCTGGCTCGTGCCATCGGTCATCTCGACCCACACGGCGTAGCTCGCGGCACTGGGCGCAGGCACGTCACCCGGCTTGCCGTCTTCGGCGCTGCCGGATTGCCGCGAGACCAGCCCCTTGTCCCACTCGGCTACCCGGTAGATCTGTGCCATCCGGCTCGGCGACCCCCAGAACACCGCCTCGGGCGGTGTGCCCTCGGTGAGGACGAGGCTGTCGTCGTCCGCGTACACCGTCACCCGACCGAAGCGCTTCCGGGCGTAGGCGTAGAGTCCGACGACGACGACCGCGGCGATCGCGAGCGGCACGGTGCTGCTCCGCCCTGCGCGGTGCTGCTCGTATGCAACGAGGCCGAGGAATCCGAGCAGGGCGACGAGCCCCGCCATCTCGAATTGCACGGTGCGGGGGTCCACCCGGCGGAACGTGATGATCGTCGGGGGCCGCGTGCCGCGCCGGTAGGCCGACCGGACGCGCACCTCGGGCGCGTTCTCGACGACGAAGCCTGAGGGGAGCTCGGGGATCATGCGCGGAGCCCGTCCGCAGGGGCCAGGGCCGCGAGCGCCTCGCGCAGCGCTCGCTTCACCCGCGCCGTGCGCTTGATCGCGCTCGCGGCCTCGATCGGGGCGAGCAGCTCCGGCCACCGCAGGATCCGCGACGCCAGCGCCGCGCCGCACACGCGCGTGGGGTGGTCGCTCGCGAGCGCACCGACGAGGATCTCGAGCGTCTCCGCGTCCGCCACGTGCTGGGCGCCCCGGGCCATGCGGACGAGCGTCTCCTCGTCGGGCCGCCTCCGGGCCTCGCCGCGCAGCTGGCGGAGCGGGACGATCTCGACGAGCGCCACCACCGCGTCGTCGACCGTGCGCTCGAAGGCCTCCGAATCGCCGGCGATCTCCACCCAGCGCATCGCGAGCTCGAGGTCCGACAGGACGCTGATCGAGCCGTGCCCGGCGGTGTCGAGGGCCACGAACCTCCGCACCTCGTCGCTGACGTCCTCGGCGTGCGCGTAGACGAACGCCACCCCCGACAGATCGTGGACGCGCGGCAGGGTCGCCTGGAAGCGCGGGAGGAAGTTCGGGTCGACTCCGTCGGTCCGGAGCACGTGCCGTCGCATGGAGGAGGTCTACCCGAGTTCGCGATCGGCACCCAGGCTCGTCGTCAGACTCGCGAACGGGCGCCGGCATCGTCGCTCGCGCCCACGCTTTCGCGGAGGGCAGCGTTCGGGCACTCTCTGGCGAGGATGCCCATCGACGACGAGGCCTCGGCCCGGGCTGCCCTGCGCGCGACGCTGGGTTCGTTCAGCGCGGCGACGACGGCGGCCATCGCGCGCGAGATCGCCGCGGGTGTCACGGAGGTCCGGTTCGAGGTGGACGACGGCCAGGGAATCACACTCGTCGAGAGCGAGACCCAGATCGTCGAGGACGGCGTGCTGTACTCGGCCCTCCCACCCGACGTGGTGGCGTGGGCCGAAGCGGCCGACGTCTCGCTCTTCGAGTGGCTGGACGAAGACCTCTTCCCCTGGTTCGCGGCCTGCTGGCGCGCGGCGTCGGACGGGGCGGCCTGTGCCTTCTTCCACTGGGGGGCCGCGCAGGGGCGAAGGTACGATCTCGTGCGCGACGTGTGGTTCGTCGAGGCGGACTGACCGCCCGGGTTGGCGACGCGGCTCGAGCGGTGCGCTATGTCGCGACGAGGCACGTGCGACGTCCGAAACCCCTCGTCGTTCTCTCGCTCCTGGCCACGTTCGGTTGCAACCGGAGGGGCGAGCCGGCGTCGGACGCTGGCCCAGCATCGACACCGACCAGCGCGGTTTCCACCGCGACTCCGTCTGTGTCCACCACGCAGAGCACCTCCTCGGCGCGGCCGCCATCGAAGGCGCTCGCCATCCCGGCGCCGCCCGTGGCGTCCGGGGTGCTTGCCTCGAAGATCGTCATCAACACCTGCACGTTCGAGCTCGACGCGCCCGAGGCGCTGAATCCGACGGCCAAGGACGCGATGTCGGTGACCTACGCAGGCAAGCACGTCGAGTTCGTGGGGTACTCGGACGTGAGCCTCGGCGTCGCACCGAGCGTGGTCTTCGCGAAGCCCGAGACCACGCTCTTCGTGGACGAGCAACGGGATCCCGCGCTGCTCGTCACGCGCAACGAGAGCGCGCCGAAGCCGATCCATGCGGTCTCTGGCATCGGCGCCGAGAAGTA
Organism: Myxococcales bacterium; assembly: GCA_016794445.1. Lineage (GTDB taxonomy): Bacteria > Myxococcota_A > Polyangia > Polyangiales > JADJMO01 > JADJMO01. The sequence continues at coordinate 6,863 of JAEUKC010000318.1, read as the reverse complement.
CCTGCCCGAACGATCGAACCGACCGGGCGGCCCGCTCGGCTGCGGCTTCCGCTGCAGCGGGGAGGCCGCGTTCGAGGGCGACGTCGTCGCGATGTGCAAGAGTGTCCGCGTCACCTACGGCACGAAGAAGCCCTAGCCGCACCGGGACGCCCCGGGCGGTGCGCGATGACCGACCGTCATGCGTGCGCGCCGAGATGTCGGCCGCGTCCGGGGCGTCCTAGGGTTCCTCTTCATGAGCAGCACCCTCGACACGGTCCTCCTGTTCTCGTTGCCCGCCTCGGGAAAATCCGAGGTGCGCCGCTACCTCGCGCACCTGAGCCCCGAGCAGTGTCGAAAGGAGATGCACATCGGTCCGACGCTGCAGCTCGACGACTACCCGTACGTCCACTTCATGCACCGCATCGACGACGAGCTGCGGTCGCACGGTCGGCCGTACGTGTTCTACAAGGGCCCGCACCGCCCCTTCGTCGACGACTGGACGTGGGCCGCGCTGGTCGAGCTGCTCAACGAGGACTACGACGATCTGATGCACGGCCGGCAGATCACCGTGCCTTCGGCGGCCCAGCACCTGTTCGACCGCCTCGACGCGGCCCACGCCAAGGTGGGGCTCACCGAGGCACTGGCCGAGGTGCCGTACGGCATCCGCAAGAAGGTGGCCGCCGCGCTCGAGAAGGAGTGCGCCGAGGACCTCGCGGCCCGGAACAAGACCTGCTCTATCGACCCCAAGGGCAAGACCATCGTGATCGAGGCGGCGCGCGGCGGCCCCAACGGCGCCGCGTTCCCGCTGTGCCCGCCGGTCGGCTACCAGGCTGCGTTCCAGCAGCTCTCGGAGCAGATCCTCGCGCGGGCCTCGGTGCTCTACATCTGGGTGACGCCCGAGGAGTCCCGCCGCAAGAACATCGCGCGCGGACGCCCCGACGCACAGGGGTCGATCCTCCACCACTCGGTGCCGATGGAGGTCATGCTCGGCCAGTACGGCTGCGACGACGTCGAGTGGCTGATGGGTCGCGCGTCGCGCAAGGACACGATCGAGGTGTCGCGCATCTTCGCCGACCACGGGCCGAACGGGATCACCTACCGCGACCGCACGTTCCACCTGCCGATCGCCCGGTTCGACAACCGCGTCGACCGCACGAGCTTCGTGCGCGCGGCACCGAGCGAGTGGGCGAAGGACGACGTGGCCGCGCTGCACACGGGCCTCGCCGAGGCGTTCCGCGTGCTCGCGGCCGCGCCCCGCTGACCCGCTGAGTTCGCCTCGTCAGTCCGCGACCGTGAACCCCACGCGGCCGACGAGCTGACCGTCCGGGGTCTCGACGTCGATCGACCAGGCGCCCTTGAGCTCCTTCGGCAACGCCTTGCCCTCGAGCTTCGAGCTCAGGCGGATGGCGCCGTGCTGCCCGAGGCCGCGCAGCGTGCTCTTGGTCGCGCGGAACACCTCGTCGCCCTCGCGGCGCCACACGTGGTGGAGCCCCTCGGTGTCGCCGCCGGGCGCGACGATGTTGGTCACCGCGACGAGCTGGCGCAGCTCGGAGGCGCGCAGCGTCTTGACCTCCATGCCGAGGCGGCCGTCCCCGAGCACGTAGGGGCCGACCGCGCCGCTCGCGAGGTGCATGGGGACCGGTGGGATCACCGCGCGCCCGAACCACGCGAGGCCCGCGCCCGCGGCGAGCGACGCGAACAGGAGGGCGAACGTGCGGTTCTTCGCGAAGGCCTGCGTGGACACGTGCAGCGACCAGAACCCGAGGACGGTGACGAGGGCGGCCACGACCTGGGCGTGCAGGGTCGTGATCTCGGGGAACAGCGCGGGCACCAGCAGATCGAACGAGGCGAACAGCGTGAACCCGTGGAACACCGACGCGAGCACGCGGCTCCGCATCACGATCTCGTCGAACAGCACGTCGAGCGTGGAGACGAGCGCGCACGCGCCGAGGAGCAGGGTGAACGCGAAGTTGACGGCCGTCGGCGTGGACGACTTCCAGTAGAACGGGAGGAGGAAGAACAGCATCCCCTGGTAGAGATTCTTCAGCACGTAGGTCATCACGAGGAAGCGCATGCGCTTGCCGCTCGTGATGGCCTCGGCCTCGGCCCGGCCGCCGAACAGCCGGAACACCACCACGACGAGCAGCCAGGCGACCACCACGGTGGCCGAGAGCCAGCGGACGGCCGCGAATCCCTTCTGGGCGAACAGGAGCACCGAGACGCCGAGGCCGAGCGCGTAGAACGAGTGGATCCACCACAGCTTGCGCCCGTGGCGGCCCAGCACCGACGACACGCGGTCGCGGAGGGCGTCGAAGAGTGCGCGCAAGCCTTCCAAGGTCTCGACCTGCGAGCTATGGTCGCGGCGCGATGGGCGCAAGGACGAGCGGCAGGGCGGTCACTCTCCACGTGCTCTTTGCCCTCGACGAGGGCCTGGACGCCTCCGCCAAGGCCGACGCCGCGTCGCAGGCCGGCGTGGTCGTGGTCCCCGACGGCGACGCCGCCCTCCAGAAGTATTTCCGCTCCTTCGAGGACCCGGAGGTCCACGAGGAGGGCGTCGAGCCCGACGCGCGCAGCTTCGCCGAGACGATGGTCCGCGAGCTCGTCGGCGTGCTGCCCCGGGTCGACGAGGCCATCCGCAAGGCGAGCGCGAACTGGCGGATCGAGCGCATGCCGCGGGTCGACCGCAACATCGTCCGCATCGGCGCGTTCGAGCTGCTCGAGCGCAAGAGCACGCCGCGCGCCGTCGTGATCGACGAGGCGGTCGAGCTCGCCAAGCGCTTCGGGGGCGACGATTCCCCGCGGTTCGTGAACGGCATCCTCGAGCGCATCGCCGACGAGTCGGGCCGCCCGCGCGAGGACCGCAAGAGCCGCCGCCCGCCGCCGCGCTGACGGAATGATCCGATGACCGGGGCGGCAGCGTTCAGCTCGGGGCGCGCGTTCGGCGTCGCCGACCTCGACCTGCGGGGCCTCGACGAGTCGCTCGTGGAGCGCGGGATCACCCTGGTTTCCGGGCTGTTCGTGGACGAGCGTCCGCCCCACGGGTTGCTCGGCCTCGTCGACTGGCGCACGTCGGGGCACCTCTCGAGGCTGTGCCTCGACGGTCGCCTCACCGGCGTCGAGGGCGAACGGGTGCTCTTGCCCGGACGACCCCGCCTGCCGGCGGAGCGCATCGTCGTGCTCGGCCTCGGCTTTCGGTCGAGCTTCGACGAGCCGCGCTACCAGCAGGCGGTCGAGACGCTGGTCGACGTGCTGGTCGGGTTGCGACCGCGCCGTGCGGTGATCGAGCTCCCGGGCCGCCACGCCGGCGTCGTCGATCCGGTCCCGGCGCTCACCCACCTGTTCGCCGCGATCGAGGCGCACCCCGAGCCGTTCGAGGTCGAGTCGCTGGTCGTGGTCGACGATCGGAGCGCCCAGAAGCTCTGGGCCGAGAACCGGGGCAAACGCCGATGACCTACCACACCGAGTGGTGGCAGCACGCGCTGTCGTTCGTGATCTTCGTGCTCGGACTGACCGGCCTCACCGCGGTCGCGCGCGGCTACGGGTTCCTCGGCGGCGCGCTCCCCGAGGGCAAGCGCAAGGCGGCGCAGGCCTTCGGCGCCGGCGCCACGCTCGGCGCGGTCGTGCTGTTCCTCGCCACCTCCGGGATCCGCGAGCCGATCGGTCGGCCGCCGCCGCCGCCCCCGAAGCCGGTCGAGGTGGTCACCGAGAAGTCGTTCCGGACCAGCATCGCGCCGTCGCTGTCCCTCGAAGCGCCCGACGGCTGGACGATCTCGTTCGACGCGACCGCGCGGCGCCTCACGGTGGTCGACCTCAGCGGCGCCACGATGCTGGTCGTGTTCTCGCGGCAGCTCGAGGCGAACGGCTCGCCGGCCGGGGTGCGCAAGGAGCTCGCCGAGCAGCTGAAGGCGTCGGGGGTCACGCCGGTCGAGGTGGACGACACGATCGGCGGCAAGACGGCGCTCGGCGTGGTCGCGCTCTCCCCGGACGGCGCCATTGCCACCTGGTCGGTCGCGCGCGGCGGGCCCATCGTCAGCGCGGTGCAGTGCCGAACGACCAAGGACAAGGACGCGCGCACGGCGTGCAAGGCGGTGCTCGACCGGATCGTCTGGCTCGCCCCCGTGCCCTGATCCGCGTTGCGCGGACCGTCGTGTGGTGTTCGACGTCGCCCTGCCATCGCCCGCGCCGACCACGTACCCTGGGGCCCGTGGTCGACGTCGCCGACACCGCGTTCTCCATCGCCGTCGTACGTGCCGAGGAGGGGGAGCGGCCCGCGTCCGAGCAGCTCTTCGTCGATCCCTACGCCCGGCTCTTCGCCGCCGCGGGCGCCCATGCCGCAGCGGCGACGCAGCGTTACCTGGACCTGCCGTTCTTCCGGGACGGCATCCGGCTGCGCACCCGCGCCATCGACGATGCGGTCCGTGAAGGACTCGGGCCGCAGAGCCAGCTCGTGATCCTCGGGGCGGGGTTCGACATGCGCGCCTTGCGGCTGCCCGAGGTCGAGCGACTCGGCGCGAGGGTGTTCGAGATCGACACGCCGGCGCAGCTCGCTCGCAAGCGCGCGGTGCTGGACGAGGCGGGGGTGGCGGTGCCCGAGCGCGACGTCTACGTCCCCTTCGACTTCGACCAGCCCGACTTCGAGCCCGCGCTGGCCCAGGCGCTGCGCGCGCGCGGGTTCCGCGAGGCCGTCGGCGCCGTCTTCGTCTGGGAGGGCGTCATCGGGTACATCGACGCTGCCACCATCGATCGCAACCTGCGGTTCATGGCGCAGATCGGCGGAGAGGGCACCCGCCTCGTGTTCACCTATGGCTTCGGGAACTTCGAGCCCGACGGTGCCGAGTCCCACGTCCTCCGCGCGGGCTTCCGGTCGTTCGAGGGGCACGGCCTCGACGCGATCTGGAAGCGGTACCTACCCGGTGAGCCCCACCCGGCCGCGTGGACGTCGAAGATCGGCAGCGCCCGCGTCTAGGCCCCGGCCTCGCGGCTCGCTGAATGGTTGGCCGGGCTCGTCCGTCTGCCCTACCCAGACAGCCCTTCGCCCCAAGGAGAGTCCATGGTCCACGCCCGCACGTTCGCCTTCGCCCTCGCCCTCGTCACCGCTCCCGTCCTGGTCGCGGGCCCCGCCCTCGCCGACAAGAAGGGCGAGAAGGCCGAGAAGCCCGCCGAGAAACCCGCCGAGGCCACCTGGAAGAAGCTCGGAGAGCGCAGCGTCGACGGCAAGGCCGACAAGGACACCATCCAGGTCGGCGCCGACGACGGCTTCTTCACCGCCATCCAGGTCAAGGTCGAGAACAGCTCGATCGTCATGAACGAGATCAAGGTCGTCTTCAGCAACGGCGAGGTCTTCGAGCCCAAGACCAAGCTGGTGTTCGACAAGGACACGTCGACCCGTGTGATCGACCTGCCGGGCGACAAGCGCATCATCAAGCGCGTCGAGTTCAAGTACGGAAACCTGCCCGGTGGGGGCAAGGCCCGCGTCGAGCTCTGGGGCAAGGCCGCGCCGCCGCCCGTCACCACTGGCAAGATGGTCAAGCTCGGGGAGCGCAGCGTCGACGGCAAGCTCGACAAGGACATCATCCTCGTGGGTGCCGACGACGGCGCGTTCACCGCGATCGAGGTCAAGGTCGAGAACAGCTCGCTCGTGATGCACGAGATCAAGGTGGTGTTCACGAACGGCGAGGTCTTCGAGCCCAAGACCAAGCTCGTGTTCGACAAGGACTCGTCCACGCGGCTCATCGACCTGCCGGGCAACAAGCGCCTCATCAAGCGGGTCGAGTTCAAGTACGGCAACGTGGCCGGCGGCGGCAAGGCGAAGGTCGAGCTCTGGGGCAAGCGCTAGGCGCTCACCCGCGCGCGAGCCACACGGCCGAGGCGATCGCCCACGCCACCATCAGGAGCAGCAGGGTCGTCACGATCAGCGGGTGACGATCCAGGAAGCGGGTCCAGCCGAGCGTCACGCGCTTGAGGAGCGTGACGTGGCACTGGATGCGGATGTACCCCTCGGCCCGGCGACGCAGGCGGTCGATCATCTCGTCGACCGTCTGGTAGCGCCTGGTCGGGTCCTTCTCGAGGCCCTTGCGCACGAAGTGGCTCAGATCCATGGGCGCCGAGCCCTGGTGGAGGTTCGCGACGAAGCTCGGGGCGCGAGGCTTCTGGTCCTGCACGCCGATCAGCACGGCGGCGATCGTCTCCTTGCCCTCGAGGTAGTGTTCGAGGCCGAGCATCTCGTGGAACATCACGGTGAGCGAGTAGACGTCGCTCCGCACGTCGAGCGCCTCGCCGCGCGCTTGCTCCGGCGACATGTACATCGGCGTCCCGAGGATCGCGCCCGCGTGCGTCGCCCAGGGGTTCGCGGTGTCGTTGGCGGCGACGTTCGGCTCGAGGCCAGCGCGTGGCCCTGCGATGCGACGGGCGAGGCCCCAGTCCATCACCATCACCTCGCCGAACGGCCCGATCATCACGTTGGCGGGCTTGAGGTCGCGGTGGAGGATCCCCTTGCTGTGCGCGTAGGCGACCGCCTCGAGGATGCCGACGAAGATCTCGACGCGGCGCTCGAAGCCGTAGTGCGCGTGGTAGAGCGGGTCGCCCTTGCGCAGCTTGGCGAGGATGCTCTCGAGGGTCTCGCCCTCGACGTACTTCATCACGAAGAAGTACTGCCCCTCCTCGTCGACGCCGACGTCGTGGATGGGGACGATGTTGGGGTGCTCGAGCAGGCCGACGGTGCGGATCTCCTCGACGAACCGCGCGAGGTGGCCGGCCGAGCGCATGTCGGCGCGCAGGCGCTTCACCGCGACGACGCGGTCGATGTCGTTGTCGAGCGTCTTGACCACCTCGCCCACGCCGCCCGCGCCCAGCAGGCCTTGCTGCTGGTAGCGGGGGCGATCCTG
>JAEUKC010000104.1:0-42768 GCA_016794445.1 Myxococcales bacterium | reverse complement strand
CCTTCACCAAGCCCTTCGCTCACTGCACGGCACCCAACGCCGTCTGGTGCGTTGACTTCAAGGGGCACTTTCGGACGCGCGACGGCGTGCGGTGCCATCCACTGACGATCATGGACGCTCACAGCCGATACCTGCTGCGCTGCGAGATCGTCGAGTCTCCCGACGAGGCCTCCGTCAGGCCCATCTTCGAGTCGGCGTTCCGCGAATTCGGTCTCCCGTCAGCCATTCGCAGCGACAACGGCCCACCCTTCGCTTCCACCGGCGCCGGAGGCCTGACCCCCTGTCCGTCTGGTGGATCGACCTCGGCATCGTTCCGGAGCGCATCGAGCCTGGTAAGCCACAGCAGAACGGAAGGCACGAGCGCATGCACCTCACGCTCAAGCGCGAGACGGCCTCACCGCCGGCGGAGACCGTCATGGCCCAACAGCGGGCGTTCGATCGCTGGCGCCGCACGTACAACCAAGAGCGCCCGCACGAGGCGCTGGGACAGCGTCCCCCCGCGTCCGTCTATGCGGTGTCGCACCGCTCGTTCGAGAGCAAAGAGCGACCTTGGCCGAACCGCTTTGACTGCGAGCAACTCGCCGTCGATCGCAACGGTGAGGTCTCCGTGGGTCGAGGCAAGGTGTTCATCAGCACCGCCCTCAAACACCACTACGTCGATTGTCGGCCCGGGGGGGATCGCTCCTGGGAGGTCTCGTTCGGCCCCATCGTCTTGGGCCTCATCGACAGGAGCAAGACAAGCAGAGGACTCATCCGACCCAAGAAGCGTTCTGACTACCTCGACCTGTCAACCATGTTCCCGGTCTGAAAGTGTCAACCATGTTCCCGGTTGCACATTCCGGTGTGCGGACATGGGTGACGGCTTGTGCAGACCCATGGGTGACGGCCCGCCCTTCCGTCCGAGGACGTGGGTAACGGCTGCGCAAGGAGGCGAAGAGCTGGCCGGGATGACCGAACGAAGTCACTCCGCGCTCGATGCGACCACGTAGGTGTCATCGGCTGTGCTCGTGATCGTGACGCTGCTGCCCGAAAGCGGCGGGACCCGAACGATGCCCGTGCCTGTCCAGACGACGGTCACCTCCGCAAGGCCGGCCACGGCGTCGACCACCGGCGTGCACGCGCGTAGACGCGCCCACGGCAGCACGCCCTCTCGTTGCCCCAGGAGCGCCCCTCCCGCGGGATCGGCCAGGCGAGCGAACGCCAGCGCGACGAGGAGCGGTGTGGGCTGCCCGGTCGCGCGCTCGAGCGCGAGGGGGCCCTCGTTCATCGCGACGGCCAGCCCACGATGGATGCGCGAGCCGCGCCACTCGTGCAGGAACGCGGGGAGCAAGAGCGACATCCCGTAGGGATGGGCCGCGAACGTGGGTCGGTCGCCCGCGAGCTCCGTACACACCGTGTCGAGCAGGTCGTCGGACGGCACCGCACCGATCACCCGCGCGAGCTGCGCCTGGCCTTCCACGAGGAACTCGGCCGCGTGGAGCTCGTGCGGCGGCTGGCTGGCGGCGTGTTGCACGAGGTGCGCCGTCTCGTGGAGGATGGCTCGAGGGTAGAAGGTGTCGACGAGGAAGGGACGCGGTGCGTCCCCGGCGGGCTTCGCCGATGGTGCCCAGATCGTGATGACGTCACCCCGTGGCGCGCAGCTCCCCAGCAGGTGGCACAGCGCGGTGAACGCCTGTCCGTCGGGCTGGACCGCGCGCGCCGTCGTCGAGACGAACACCGTCACGCGGCCATCCTGGTCCACGTCCGTCGGTGGCCCGAAGGCCGACACGACGCGACGGAAACCGACGGTGGCGCGCGCGTCGAGGCGTGCCCACTCCTCGCTCGAGAAGCTCGGCTCGCCCCCATCTTCGTCGTAGTACGCGAAGTGCGCGCCCACGAACACGAGGTGGCCCTGCACCTTGGTCCACGTCTTCAGCTTCCGGTCGTGGAGCTCGAACGTCTTGGTGGTCGACGGGGGCTTGTCCGGGGGACTCGGAGGGTCGAAGGGCCGGCTGTCGATGTCGCGTCGAGGCAGGGGGCGGAGCGGCACGGCGCGCTTCGAGAGGGGCGTGCGACGGATCGTGACGCGCGCGGTGGCGGAGCCCGTGGCCACGACGAGAAGCGTCTCTCGCGTGGAGGACAGCGCGATCTCGGCCTGTCCGTCGACGAAGTCGCTCGACCCGATCCAGCCGATCGTCGGGACCACGACGTGCCCTGTCGCCGGCACCGCGGGAGGGCCGTGGCAACGCAGCGCAGACGCCGCGGCGACGACCGCGACGGCCCTCCTCACCGCGGAGTCCCGCCGGTCTGCGCCCACGTGAGGAGGCTGGCGCGTCCGCGACACGCGAGCGAGCGGCCCCCAGCAACGCCGAGGGCGACGCGCGGCAACCAGTCCTTCGTCCTCACACCCGCCCCCTCACATCTTGGTCGGGTCGAGCTTGCCGTCCGGGGTGAGGCCGGCCTTCTTCATGATCTCTTCCTGCGAGGTGCCGAGGGGCATGGGTGGCTTCGCGTCCACGCGGTCGACCACCAGCTTCGTCTCGGCGCCCGTCGCGTGGATCTCGACGCGCAGCCAGTGGTCGTCGGTGGCGCCCTTCACGAACACCTTCGGGAAGACCGTGCCCCCGGGGCCGACCAGCGCCTCGCCCGCGGTCGCGTTGCGGCGGACGAAGTTGGCGAGCGCCTCGGCGGAGGCGGGCACCGTCGCCGTGACGCTCTGGCCGAAGCGGGCGTCGATGCGGGTGCCGCGCGGCAACGGCAGGTCGAACGCGCGCTCGACGCCGGGTGCGATCTCCGTCTCGGCGAGGCGGTCGGGGGGGACCTTCGCGTTCGTACTCCCCACCTCGCGCTCCGGCGGGCGACGACAACCGGCGGCGAGCAACAGGAGCCCGGCACACAGGGCGGGCGAGCGAGGCAGGACCATGGCGACCGGCCGAGTCTACGCCGTTCTACTCCACGACGTTGGCCCACGACTCGAGGCGCGCCGTGGGCTGCGGCGGCTTGAGCTTGCGGGTGAAGGTGTTGGTCTTCGAGCCCGTCGCCGCCGTGCCCTTCGGGCCGGTCTGCGCGACGATCTGGAAGTCGCCCTGGTTGATCGACGAGAGCGTCATGTGCGAGCTCGTGTCACCGAAGTACGGGTCGGTGCCGAGCGCGGTCGACGAGGTGCTCACGCACGAGGGACGCTGGGTGATCCCGGCGCCGAACACGATCGTGCCCGGATCGAGCGGGAAGCAGCGGAAGAAGCTGTCGAACCCGACCCGCGCGTCCTGGTTGTTGTAGATCGGGTGGGTCGGCTCGGGGCACGGCTTGGCGGCCGCGGTGGTGTCCGCCGTGTCGGCCTTGAGGAAGCGCGCGAGGGGCACCGGGGTGCCGTCGACGCCGTACTGACCCGGCTCGGCCTCCACGTAGTCGACGCCGAACAGCGAGCCCTGTCCGTCGAGGCAGGCCGCGCCGCTCGCCACGCCCGGCGAGAAGGTGGAGAAGTAGAGGACGCCGTTGAACAGCGAGAGCGGGCCGGTCGGCGTGATGCCGTTCGGGAAGCGCAGGTGCCAGTTGACCTTGGTGGTGTACGTGCGGACGCCCGACGAGACGAAGGTGCGCTCGGTGAGCGAGTACACGTGGTTCAGGTTGGTCGCCGAGAAGTTGTTCTGATCGCCGGTCGCGTAGTTCACGACCACGTCGCCGAACCGGTCCACGCTCACCACCGGCAGGGTGGAGACGGGGCCCCACTTGGCCTGGTCGGCGTTGGCCACGTCGCCCGGGAAATACGCGTCGTGGAACAGCGAGAACGTCCACTGCTGCGGGTCGGTCGCCGAGAAGTCCGCGCGCCAGAGCCCACCGTCGATGTCGCCGACGAACGCGCGGGTGGTGACCGCGCCCACGCCGGCCGGGTAGAGCGCGACCGCGCCGGTCAGGGGCGAGTCGATGCCCGCGTAGGCCGGGGTGAGCGAGGACTGCACGACATAGGCGCGGCCCGCCGCGATGATCTGCGCCGCCGCGCCCGTGGGCTCCGGCGGGCGCGCCGGGAACGACGCGGTCTTGCCGAGCGGATCGTTGCGGAACGAGCGGAGGATCTTGCCGTCGTAGAGGCGCACGACGGTGAGGCTGTTGCCCGGGCCGGTCCAGCAGCGGACCTTGTTGCGGGCCGTCGTGAAGGTGTCGGCCGAGACCGGCGGGGTGTTCCAGCGATCGCACAGGCCCGTGTTGAAGATCGTGCCCTCACCGCCGGGCAGGATGACGACCGGCGTCTCCGCGCTGACCGCGCTGTCCTTGTCCGTATAGTAGACCGTGCCGATCGAGGGCTGGCCGGGGTGCTCGCCGAACAGCTCGGCGCCCGCGTTGGTGTTGGTCAGCTGCCACATGAACTGCGGGTTCACCGGGTCGGTCACGTCGAGCGCGTAGAACCCGTGGCCGGTGCTGAGCGCCGACACCATCACCGTGCGCCAGTTGGCGACGCCGCCGCGGGCGTTGGCCTTGGTGCGGCCCCAGAGGGTCGAGCCGGTGCCGAACGCGACGTCCTTCACGATCGAGGGCGAGTCGTTGAGGAGGGCGTGGGCCCCGCCGTACTGCTTGCCGATGTGCGGGAGGATCGCGGGGGGCAGGAACGACCACAGCTCGAAGTTGGCGTCCGCGTCCGTGGTGACGTTCGACTTGAAGGCGTGCAGCAGGCCGTCGTTGGTCGAGACCAGCATGAACGGCTGACGGGTGGCCCAGGTGGCGCGGAACGCCGTGTACGACTCGTCGCGGATCAGCGCGGAGGGCGGGCTCACCGAGGTCGGGGTCGCGTGGTAGATGTCGCCGAGCTCGTTGCCCACGCGGTCGAGCCAGGTGGACTTGGGCTGCGGCAGACCGAGCGCGAAGTTCAGGTACTTCTGCTTGCACTCGTCGGGAAGCGTGGTGTCCGAGCAGCTCGTCGAGGTGAGGCCGAGCGCCGCGAACGGCACCGCCGACACGAACGACGACTCGGCCGCGCTGATCAGGCTCCCGGTGCGCAGCGCCACGCCGTCGAGGTCGGACACGGTGAGCCGCGGCCGCAGCGAGTCGCCCGAGGGGGTGGCCGGCGACGCCGTCTGGCCGTTCCAGGTGAAGAACTTCCGCGTGGCCTGCTTGTTGAGGTTGTTGGCGAAGTCGTCGCCCAGCGACGAGTCGATGGGCTGCTGCACCGGCGTCATCATTCCGGACACGTTCTGGCAGGTCCAGCGCACGCGCTCGAGGATGCCCTGCCACGGGCCGAAGGCGTTCACCTTGAACGACGAACGGAACTCGGACTGGCCGCCCGCGGTGTACGAGGCGCCGGTGAAGACGGGCAGCGTACGGGACGTGGAGACCGACGCGGTCGCGTCCGCCATCGCCTTCATGAGGGCCGCGCGCAGCGTGTCGGCGTCGCTCGCGAACACGGCGCGGTTCGACCCGCCGTTGTAGGCGATCTCGTGCAGGCTGCAGCACGGCTTCTTCGGGTCGGTGTCTGCCATCGTGCTGCAGACGCCCGAGGCGGGATCGACGGTGGAGCAGTCCACCGGCGTGCCGGCGTCGTCCGAGATGGAGAAGCCGACGACGAACGTGGTCACCGGCTTCTTGCCAGTCGGCGGGTGCGACAGATCCCACGCCACGTCCTGGGCGCGCTTGGTCGGGCAGCAGCCGCTCGAACCCGTGGTCGCGCACGCCGGGTAGACGGACGCCGCCTTGGGATCCGAGCTGTTCTCGCAGGCCTTGCGCAGGTCGGAGTTCGGGAAGCCGTCGGTGATCAGGATGATGAACGTGCCGCGACAGTCGTTGTTGGGATCGGCCGTCGGGCCCTGCGGGTCGTTCCACAGGTACTCCTTGGCGTCGGCGAGCATCGGGCCGATCGGCGTCGCACCGAACGGACGCAGCGCCATCATCGCGTAGCGGATGCGGTCGTTGACCGAGCGCAAGGCCGTCGTGGTGTCGGTCGCGGCGAACGGCACGAGCGGCCCCTCCCACGGAGGGGCCGAAGGGTTGCGCGCGCCGAGCTCGAACTCGTGCGTGGTGAGCGACACCGGGTCGATGGCGCAGCCGAGCGGCCAGCCATAGGCCGGCGTGGATCCGGTGCCCGTGGCCCACCCCGGGAAGTAGCTCCACTGCCCGTTCATGCCGGCGATGGCGTTGTGCGAGGTGCCGGTCCAGCCGGTGTCCTTGGCCGTCGCGCTGTCGAACGTCATGAGCGCGAAGCGCGCCTGATCGCGGAACGTGTCGAGGAGGCCGAGGCCGTCGGTCTTGAAGTCGGTGGGGAGGCAGGTCCCCGGCGCACCGAGGGTCGTGCCCGCGAGCTTGCGGAAGCCGAAGTCGGTCACGCCCCAGGTGTTCCAGTCGGTGGGCCAGCTCTTGGTCGTGAGCAGCGTGGGCGCGCCGATCGTGCAGCCGTTCGAGATCGGGCGGTAGTGCTGGAGGTAGTAGTCCTTGTCGTACGGCGCGGTCCCGCCGAGCCCGTACTCGTTGATGAAGTCGGTCGAGTTCCGGGCGACGCCGAGCATCTGGTAGCCCTGGATCGAGCCGCCGAGCACCTCGAGCGCCTGGACCCAGCGGTTCTTCTCGGTCGAGAGGCTCCCGGCCGCCACCGCGGGCAGCGAAGCGTTCGGGTTGCGCTCCATCGAGCCCGACGTGTCGAGCAGGATGAGGACGTTGGGCAGCGGTGGGGTGACGTCGGACTGCGCGCGCGCGCTCCCGGTCGCCGTGGCGAACGCGGCGATGGTCGCCGCGCCGAGGAGGCCCTTCACAGGGAGGTGGCGGCCGTGCGTCGTGTTGAAGTGTTTCATGGCGACGCTCACTTGGTGATGGGGCCGACGACGACGTGGCCGCGACCGGTGACGAACAGCGCGTTGAGGCCTTCACCGAGGGCCCAGTCGACGGTGCCGTTCAGGTTGTCGTCCCGGAACACGACGCCGGTGGACGTGACGGCGAAGTCGACGAAGTCGACCCCGACCGGCGCGTTGGTGTCGTCCTGGAAACCGGGGACCAGGCGGGTGACCTTGTAGGCATCGGTGATCTCGGCCACGAAGCCGCCGCCGGTGCTGGTGATGCCGAACGTGCCCGGCGTGCCGCTGGCCGGGATCGCCGGCACGATCAGCTTCTCGCTGGTCATGCCGAGGCGGTTCTCCACGTCCTTCGGGTACACGTGGTAGCAAGGCGCTGGGGTCATCGCGAGGCCCTTGTTGGCCTTGCAGGCCTCGCTGCCGGTGAGGACCATCTTGAGGTAGTCGCGCGGAGAGGTGGCCACCTCTTGCGCGACCGCGTAGGCGCCGAACCCGGAGAGCTCGATGGCCGCGTTGCGCTGGCGGTCGTAGCCGGCCGACTGCACGTCGAAGTGGGCGTTGCTCACGGCGAACGTGCCGAGCGCCGACAGGATCATCAGCACCATCATGACGACGAACATGGTCGCGCCACGCTCACGCGCGCGACGCCCCTTCGCCCGCCCATTCTGGGCGAACCGGGTCTGGGAGACGCTGTTCACCATCGGACACCCTGCTGGTTGACGAGCGAGACCTCGCCCATGACGCTGCGTGCGCGCGAGTACTGGTTGGTGCCGAGCTTGTAGCGGAGCAGCCCGATGCCGCCGTCGTCGATCGGTACCGAGCGGTCGTAGTCGCGGGTCCGGACCGTGAGGCGATAGCGCACCGATCGGATGCGCTGCGGTCGGACGGCCGGACCACCCGTCATGGTGTCGCCGCCGTAGACGGCGTTGTTGGCGTCTCCGAACTCGTACGAGAGCAGGTTGGGGGGGGTCTGCGTCGTGGCCGTCTGGGGCACGGAGGTGTCGACGGTGAAGGCGAATCCGAGATCGACCGCGTACTCGGCGACGATCTCCTCGGTGCCGTCGATGGGCAGGCCGTTCTGATCGAGCTCGCGGCGCACGAGGTCGTACTTGTTGGCCTCGCCGACGCTCGCGTCGCTGTAGGCCCACTTGAACAGCGTGTTCGCAGCCAGCGAGTAGACGCCATACTCCACCGTGGAGACGGGGTTCACCTCGTAGCCCATGCCGATGCCCTGGACGCCGCACCGCTTGTCGGAGAGGCCCGCGCGGTTGGCGACCGCGGGCGCGGCGGTGGTCGTGATCACGGGCCGCCCGCCCGCCGCGATGCTGGAAGCCTGCACGAGCAGGTACTGCGAGCAACCGAGGTCGTTGCGCAGGCGGATCATCCGGCCCGGGGCGAACACGGCCTGCATCACGTTGGTCGCGCTGCCCGTCTCGCCGACGGTCAGCAGGCGAGCGGTCGAGCCGACGATGACCTGGAGCGTGATGTCCGAGCCGCCGCCGCTGGCCGAGGGCTCGATCGCCGCCACCTGGTAGGAGTCGGTGGTGGAGTAGTTGCCCTGCAACACGATGCGGTCCGGGTAGAGGCCCTGGGCGGCGCTGAGCGGCGCGTCGAGCGCGGCCGTCGCGGCGGTCCCCTGCTTGTAGTGGATCGACTGGATCCGCGCGGTGAAGCCCATGGAGCCCACCGGCACCACGTTGGGGTCGAGGCGGTAGTTCGGGGTCGTCATGAACCCGGCGCGCTCGATGTCGCCGCGAAGGCGGTCGACGCCGAGCCGCAGGTTGCCCTGCGAGGTGGCGAGGCGGCCCTCGGTCGCGAACACGCGCGTCGCGCCGCGGCTCACGAGGAACGCCGCGAAGATCACGAACAGGCCGGCGACGCTGGCCACGAGCAGCTCGAGGAGCGTGAAGCCCTCGGCGCCGCGACGTCGACGACGGATGACGCTGGCGGAGTTCATGTGTCGGGCCTCTGGATCGCCGCGGCGGCGTACACCCAGTGGAAGTTGAGCTGGTCGAGGCCGATGGTGGTCTCGTTGCCGCGCCCGGACATGCAGAGCCCGGTCGCGGCCATGCCGTAGGTGCCGTACTTCGCCGCGTCGGCGAGCGTGCGCTTCTTGAAGAAGACGCGGACCTCGGCGCGGATGAGGCTGTCCGGGTAGATCGTGCGCAGCTTCATGTGGGTGCAGTAGACGACGTTGTTCAGCTGGCCCGCGCCGTCCGAGAGCAGCACGTCGTTGCCGTTGAGATCGAACGCCGGCGAGGCGAGGCCCTCGAGCGAGCTCGCGTTGGGCCGGATCCAGACGTTGGAGGCGGAGCTCACCTCGAACAGCCATGCGGTCTTGGTCAGATCCGAGGCGCTGGCCCCCGTCGCCATCGTCCACCGGTTTGCGTCCCGCCGCAGGCGCTGCAGCCAGGTGCGCGCCGCCGCGTTGGCGACCGTGAACTGCTGCGCCGACTTGTTCGACGAGATCGTCGTGGCTTGCAGCGCCACCACGCCGAGGAGGCCGATGGTGAGCACGGTCAGGGCCATCATCACCTCGATGAGGGTGAAGCCCCGCGAAGCCCTGGAGAAACGGTGGGCCATCAGCTCGCCTCCACCTGTGGGATGCCCGCCGGGGTCACGCGCACGACCCGCTGGATGCCGACCGGGAGGCCCGCTCCGTTGAGGCGCTGGATCAGGTAGCGGCCCGTGTCGGAGCCGAGCGGGCGCACCCACGTGCCCGTGCTGTTCCACCAGGAGTTGCCGCCAGCGGTGATGCAGTAGTCGCGCGCAGCGGGGGTGGTGCCGTAGGCGTCGGAGATCGCGGTGACGCGGATGTTCTTGCCGACCCAGTCCGACACCGTGTCGTTGGTCTTGCCGGTGCCGAAATCGATCGAGGCGAGCGCGCGGGAGTCGGCCGTGGTCCACGACATCGCGGTGCAGCCCGGCGTCGGGCCGCCCGTGAGGCTGACCGCGGCGCGCAGCTCGAAGCGCAGGCCGCCGGCGCCGTTGGTGACGCGGACCACGTGCGCGCCGCCGGTCGCCAGGGCGCGGTTGCGCGCGATGCGGAACATGCCGGAGATCTCGTCGGCCGCGCGCATGTTGTGGCGATCCTCGAGCACCCCGCCGAGGGTCGGCCCCGCCAGCACGAGGAACATTCCGATCATCACGATGACGGCCATGAGCTCGATGAGGGTCACTCCGCGCTGGCGGCCAGCAGGTCGAGACGGGTGGCGGGCGGATCGCATGGCGAGGGTCCAGGTAGCAAGCCATGTGCCG
The DNA here is from genome assembly GCA_016794445.1 of Myxococcales bacterium. Classification (GTDB taxonomy): domain Bacteria; phylum Myxococcota_A; class Polyangia; order Polyangiales; family JADJMO01; genus JADJMO01. The sequence continues at coordinate 32,761 of JAEUKC010000104.1, read as the reverse complement.
TCCCTGGCACCCTGGGTGGGCGCTCGATTCCCGACGCTTCGTGAAGCCCCCCCCTCTCCCCTGGGAAGCCTTTGCGACGCTATGCAGAAAGTTCAGACCCCCCCACGCTGACCCCACGCCCGTCCTCGTGTAAGGAGCGGCCATGTCTCAGCGCCTCTCTGTGCTCGCCCTCACGGTCCTCGCGGCTTGCAAGGAAGACCCCAAGCCCACGCCGCCGCCGCCCCCCGGGCCCGTGGTGGTCGCGAGCGGCTCGGGCTCGTCGGCGGGCAAGTCGCTGTGCGACCCCACGGCGGTCGGCATCGTCGACCCGAAGGTCGGAGCGCTCCTGCCCGACCTCGTCGAGGGCCATTGCGTGCTCAAGACCGCGCCGGCGAAGTCGTTCGGTGAAGGCACCCCGACCAAGATCGAGAACGTCTCCGACATCATCGACGGCGCGGGCCAGGTCTACTCCGGGAACTACTACGCGAAGCGCTACGACCAGCTGAAGTACGTCGACGGCAAGGGCACCGGCGCCGAGGTCGAGATCGTGCTCACCACGTTCGACAAGCCCGAGAACGCGTACGCGCTCTTCACCTACCGCGTCGTCGCCAACGCCGACCCGGACCCGGAGGTGGCCAAGTCGAAGGACCGCCGCCCGTGGCAGGTCGTGAAGGGCGGCGGCGCCGCTGCGCTCGGCAGCGCGGCGCTCGTGCTCTGGAAGGGCAACTACCTCGTCGAGCTGAGCTACAGCCCCGACGCGACCAAGGACAAGGCCGCGGCCATGAAGGCCGCCGACGAGCTGCTCCCCAAGCTCGCCCTCGCCATCGGCGACAAGCTCCCTGGCACGACCGACCTCCCCGCCGACGTGAAGGCGCTGCCCTCCGCCGCCGAGGGCGCGATCGCGCTCGGCGTCGACTACGTGCCCCCCAAGTTCGCGCGCCCCGAGGGCAAGGCCGAAGCGCTCGTGCTCAACGTCGCGGGCGGCTACGCCGCGGCGTTCATGAAGGAGGGCAAGAAGCGCTTCCGCGTGCTCGCCTTCGTGCGCGACGAGAAGGACGCCGCGCGCGACATCGTGGAGACCTTCCGCAAGCTGCCGGGCAGCGTCACCCTCAAGGACAAGGAGATCGGCGACGACGCCGTGCACTTCTCCTTCGCGGTCGGCCAGGGTGGCGCGGGCGCGGCCGGCAAGGCCGAGGGCGTCGCCGTCCGCCGCGGCGCGGTCGTCCTCGCGGTGATCGACGAGGAGCTCGCGCTCGGCGACCCCGCCAAGAAGGAGGACTGGCCCCGCACGACCAAGGACGAGAAGGTCGAGAAGCTGAAGAAGCTCTTCGCCGCCCGCGCCGCTGCGCCCGCGCCTGCGCCCGCGGCCTCGGGCTCCGCCCCCGCTCCGAGCGTCTCCGCGCCGAAGTGATCGAGGGGCTCTTCATCCACCCCATCAAGGGGTGCGCGCCGATCGCCGTCGGGTCGGCGCGCGTCACGCGGCGAGGGCTCGAGGACGACCGTCGCTGGATGGTCGTCGACGAGGCGGGTCGCTTCCTGAGCCAGCGCGAGCTGCCCGCGATGGGCGCCGTCGCGGTGCACGTCTCCGGCCCCGACCTGATCGTCGACGGAGAGCTCACGCTGCCTCGCGACCTCGCCGAGGGTCCCCGGCGAGAGGTCTCCGTGTGGAGCCACACCGGCGAGGCGCTGGTCCACGAGGCGGGCAGCGCGTGGTTCTCGAAGCGCCTGGGCCGTCCGTGCTCGCTCGTGTTCATGCCGGACGACGTCGTGCGCCCGGTGAACCCGGCGCGCGGCCGACCGGGCGACCTCGTGTCGTTCGCCGACGGTTACCCCGTGCTGCTCGCGACCGAGGCGTCGCGTGCCGAGGTCGAGCGCCGCGCGGCCGTGCCGATCGCGATGGCGCGGTTCCGCCCCAACGTCGTGACGAGCGCGCCTTCGCCGTTCGACGAGGACCGCTGGCGCGCGCTCTCTCTCGGCGCCGTCTCGTTCCGCAACGTCAAGCCCTGCGAGCGGTGCGTCGTGACGACGCTCGACCCTTCGACGCAGGCGCCGGGCAAGGAGCCGCTGCGCACCCTCGCGACGTTCCGCGCGCGCGACGGCGCGGTGTGGTTCGGCGTGAACCTGATCCCGGACACCGAGGGCGAGCTCCGCGTGGGCGATCCCGTGCAGGTGACCGAGTTCCAGCCCCCGTTCGTCGAGGCGGGCTCCTGCGACCCTTGAGGTATATGCTTCGCGGATGCGCGCGCACTGGCCCTTCCTCACCGCCCCCCTCTACGTGATGGCGGTCGTCGTCGGCTGCGGCGACTCGACCGACGGCGCGATCGACGACGGAGGCCTCGACGGCTCGGTCGACGACGGCAGCGTGACCGACACCGGCGGCGTCGTCACCGACGGCCCGCCCCCCGCCGAGACCCCGCCGCTCCCCTCTCCCGCGTGCGCGGCCGCCGGCGGCAGCGCCACCGTCGCGGCCCCGACCTTGAAGCTCACGCTGAAGGATCGCTGGGAGGAGGGCTGGCTCGGCTCGCCCGCGGTCGCCGACCTCGACGGCGACGGCAAGAACGAGATCATCGTGCCGCGCGGCAACGCGGTGCTCGTGTGGAACGCCGACGGCACGCTCAAGTGGAAGTACACCGCCGCGGGCGGCCGCATCTGGGCGAGCGCCGTGGTGGCCAATTTCGTGGGCGACGCCAAGCTCGAGGTGGCCGTCGCCGCGCGCGACAAGGTCTACCTGCTCGACGCCGCCGGCAAGATCGTCGCCCCGTTCCCCGTGACGTTCCAGGACGAGCTGCGCTCGCTCGGCGCGGGCGATCTCGACGGCGACGGGGCGCTCGAGCTCGTGGCCTCGCTCGCCAAGGGCGGCCCGACCGACGTGCTCATGGCCTGGCGCGCGAGCGGCGCGGCGATGCCCGGGTTTCCGCCCAACGGCAGCGGCGCGAGCGGCTGCGCGGGCACCAAGTGTTACCTCGCGGGTTGCTACGATCAGAACCTCGCGATCGGCGACCTCGACGGCGACGGCAAGGCCGACCTCGTCGCGCCACACGACAACGCGTACGCGAGCGTGCACCACGGGAGTGGCGTCGCGTTCGACTCCGACCCCGGGTTCAAGAACACGAAGAAGATGCCCGGCGTGCGCTACCTGCACGCGCTCGCGGAGGCCCAGCAGGGCTACGCGAACAACGAAGCCACCGCGCTGCAGGCGCACTTCACCAACACCGCGCCGGCCATCGCCGACCTCGACGGCGACGGCAAGCTCGACGTGCTCATGCTGGCGAGCGTGCAGAACGCCGCGCAGACCGACCGCCTCAAGGGCGTCGCGGTCTGGGCCGAGCGCCCCGACGGCAAGCGGCTCGCCGGCTGGGACCTGCCCTTCCACGCCCCGAGCTACCTCGCGGGCCTCTGGGACTTCGACGGCACCAACGTCGTCGGCGCGACCAACCAGCTCACGGTCGCCGACCTCGATCCGGCGAGCGCCGGGCCCGAGCTCGTGTTCGCGGGCTTCGACGGCAAGATCCACGCGGTCTCGGCGCAGAAGAAGGAGCTCTGGTCGTTCACCTACACGACCGACGCGCGCGTGCTCACCGGCGGCGTGGTGGTCGGCGACCTCTCGGCCGACGGCGTGCCCGAGGTGGTGTTCACGAGCTACTCGCCCGACGCGGGCAAGTCCGCGCTCTACGTCCTCGACGCGAGCGGCAAGCAGCTGCACCGCATCGCCCTCCCGAAGCGCGGCGCCATGCCGGTGCCCACGCTCGCCGACGTCGACGGCGACGGCACGGTCGACATCGTCGTGTCGCTCAAGGACGCCGAGGACAAGGTCGAGAGCGTGCGCGTCTACTCGGTGCCGGGCTCGAAGACCAACTGCCTGCTCTGGCCCACCGGTCGCGCCAACCTGCTCCGCAACGGCACGGTGCCGGTGAAGAAGTGAGGAGCGTCGGCGCGCTCGTCGGTGTGCTCCTCGCGGGCCTCGCGCCGACGCCCGCGCGCGCGTTCGTGCCGCCGACGTTCGCGCCCGCGACCGACCTCGCGGGCACCTACGCGTTCTCCGGCACCGACCCCGACGGCAACCCGGAGACGCCGGGCATCGCGCGCATCTCGCGCCTCGCGCCCAACGTGTACGCCATGGTCGAGGAGAGCGAGGGCAAGGTCATCTCCGCCTCGCGCTGCCTCCGCGACGGAGACGTCTTCGCCTGCGGGTGGGGCAGCGGGCCGACCAGCGACGCGGGCACGGCCATCCTCACCCGCCGCGCGGACGGCGGCTTCGAGGGCACTCTCCTCGAGGTCGGTCGCCTCGAGAGCCGTCGCGCCCGCGCGGTCGGCACCGGGCCGTCCTACACCCTCGAGGCGTTCTCGAGCGGCATCGCGCAGCCAGTCGGCGCCATCAACCTCGTCTACGGCAACCGCGGCATCGCCGTCATGACCCAGCCCATGGCGCGGGGGACCGCGTTCCTCGAGGGGGATCTGCTCGTGCTGGGCGTCGGCACCCAGGGGTTCGCCGGTACCGTCGTCTATCGGATCGTCGGTCGCACGCTCATCGGCCGCTGGATCGATTTCAGCCGCAGCGGCGTGGGCACCGAGACGCTCTCGCGCCTCTGACCAGGGCGCGCCTCTAGGGCTGCTGGAAGCACTCGGCGGCGGGCGGCGCCTTGTCGATGATGCCGATCTCCACGAGCTGCGCGCCGAGCGTGCGGAAGCGCTCCTCGCTCATCGATCCGAGCGTGGCGCCGGGCGGCGCGACGAGCGGGCGCTGCGCCTCCGCGGCGGCCGTGAACGTCTCCTGGTCCATCGCCGGGTTGAGCTTGCCCATGGTGGCGTTCGCGGGCTTCGGATCGGCGAGGTACGACTTCCAGCCCTCGGCCGTGGCGGCCACGAATGACTTCACGAGCTCGCGCTTCTCCTTCAGGAGCGCGCCGCGCACCACCACCACCGCCGCGTACGGGTCGAACCCCGTGTCGCGCGCCGCGATCACCCTGGGCGTCGCGCCCTTCTTGCGCACCGCGATCGGCTCGCTCGTCACGTAGCACTGCTGCGCGTGCTCCTTGTCGGCGAGGAACTTGGCGACGCCACCGTCGTAGGGCACGAGCGTCACCCCTTTGAACGCGTACTTCTTCTTGAGCCACGCGCCGAACGGCAGCCCGGGCTCGATCGCGAGGGTGCCGCTCGCGAGGTCCTCGAGCTTGCCGACGCCACGGCTCTCGTGGACCATCACCCCGAGCGGCGACGACTGGAAGGTCGCGAACACCGCCACCACGTCGATGCCGCGCGCCCGCGCGATGACCACGTCGTCGGCGCCCGCGATCGCGAAGTCGACCTTGCCGGTGGCGACGAGCTGGATGACCGGCACCCCCGCCCCCCCCGCCACGATATCGACGTCGAGGCCGGCCCGCTGGTAGGCGCCCGCGTCGCGCGCGGCGTAGAGGCCCCCGAACTCGGGCTCGGCGACCCAGTTCAGCTGGACCTTCACCTTGTTCGCGCCGCCCGCGGGGGTGCGCTTGCAGGCGGGGGCCAGCGCGAGGAGCGAAAGCGCGAGGAGGAGCGAGCGGCGACGCATGATCATTTTGCGCATATCGGCTCCGCACGCGCGGCGCTAGCTTCCCGGCCCGATGCCCTACGACCGCGCCCTGCTCAAGAAGAGCTTCCAGATCCTGCACGCCCGCGAGCCGCACATCCCGAAGCACTTCTACTCGGTGTTCTTCAAGCTGCACCCCGAGATGGAGGCGATGTTCCACTCGCGCAACGTGCAGGAGTTGATGTTCGCGCGCACCCTGGTGTCGATCATCGACAAGGTCGACGACGCGCCGTGGCTCGACGAGCAGCTCGACGCGCTCGGCAAGCGCCACGCGAAGATGAACATCAAGCCCGAGATGTGGCAGTGGTTCCAGCACGCGCTGATGACCACCTTCGAGGAGATCGCCGGCGACGACTGGACGCCGGAGATCGAGGCCACCTGGACCGCGGCGCTGACCGACATCACGACCCGCGTGCGCAAGGCCGCCGAGGCAAAGTGACCGCCGCGAGCGCCGCGCCCGAGGTCGATCCGCTGGTCGGCCCCATCTCGCAGGCGCTCCTCGACGACCTGATGTACGAGCCGAGCGTCCTGTTCTTCGATCGCATCGAGGAGGTGGATCGCCAGGCGAGTCGCATCGTCTGTCGCATGCCGACCGACCAGCCGATGCCGTTCACCGACCACCAGCGCGTCCACCCCGTGCGCCACCCGCGGCACGTCGGCGGGGCGGTGATGATCCAGCTCACGGGCAACCTCGGCTTCATCCACGCGCGCGAGCTCGAGGGCCTGCGCCACAGCGACGGCTGGGTCGGGTTCGGCACCCACATCAAGAGCGCGGTGTTCCGCAAGCTCGTCCGCCCGGGCGCGCCGCTCCTCTGCGCCTGCACCCAGGCCAAGGTGCGCCGCGGCAAGTCGCGGGTGTTCTCGATCTACCGGTACCAGTTCCACCACGAGGGTCAGCTGGCGTTCGAGAGCGAGCAGGCCGCGATGTGGCTCAAGGTCGAGGGCGAGAACGCGGTCCCGCTCGCGCTCTAGCCGCGGGTGCTACCGTTCGGTCTTGGCCGCGCGGGGACGTCTGTTCGAGCACGGGGTGAGCTGGGGGAACGTGCTCCCGTTCGCCGCCGTGCACGTCGTGGCCGTCGCCGCGGTCGCCTGGGTCGGCCCGAGCTTCAAGGGCCTCGGGGTCGCGCTCGCCTTCTACTTCGCGCGCATGTTCTGGGTCACCGCGGGCTACCACCGCTACTTCTCCCACCGGTCGTTCCGCACCTCGCGGGCGATGCAGTTCGTGTTCGCGTTCCTCGCCATGTCGAGCGCGCAGAAGGGCGTGCTCTGGTGGGCCGCGCACCACCGCACGCACCACAAGCTCAGCGACCAGCCCGGCGACCTCCACTCGGTCCTCCAGAAGGGCTTCTTCTGGGGCCACATGGGCTGGGTCATGTCGAACGACACCGTGGCCACCGACGCGCGCCAGATCCCCGACCTCGTGAAGTACCCCGAGCTGCGCTTCCTCGACCGGTTCTGGATCCTGCCGCCCACGGCGCTCGGCCTCGCGCTGCTCGCCCTCGGGGGCCCGTGGCTGCTCACGTGGGGCTTCCTCGTCTCGACCGTGCTCCTCTGGCACGGGTCGTTCAGCATCAACTCGCTCTCGCACATGTTCGGGAGCCGTCGCTACGCGACGACCGACAACAGCCGCAACAGCGCCCTCCTCGCCGTGCTCACCCTCGGCGAGGGGTGGCACAACAACCACCACCACTACCAGCGCTCGACGCGCCAGGGGTTCTACTGGTGGGAGTTCGACCCGACCTACTACGTGCTCTCCCTGATGCAGGGGGTCGGTCTCGTCTCGGACCTGCGGGGTCCGCCCGCACACGTGCGCGACGCGCACGCGGCCTACAGCGAGTAGGACATGTTCATGGCCTTGCGCACCTCGCGCAGGGTCTTGTCGCCGACCTCGCGGGCGCGGACGATGCCGTCGCGCAGGATCGACTGCAGGTGATCGGGCGCGGCTTCGTACCGTTTGCGCTCAGCGCGCATGGGCGCCAGAAAGGCGTTGAGCGCCTCCGTGAGCGTGGCCTTGAGCTTGCCGCCGCCGCCGTCGCCGATCCGCGCGGCCACCGCCTCGGGCGTGTCGTCGGTGCAGGCGGCGATCAGGCGCAGCAGGTTGCTCACCTCCGGGCGGCCGTCGGGGTCGTAGGCGATGTTGCGGTCGCTGTCGGTCTTGGCGCCCTTGATCAGCTTCGCGGTCTCCTCGGCGGTGTGCTTGAGCAGCACCGCGTTGCCGCGCGACTTGCTCATCTTCTGGCCGTCGAGGCCGAGCACCACGGGGATGTCGGAGAGCAGCGCGTGCACCGGCGGGAACACGTCGGCCGAGAAGCGCTCGTTGAACCGGCGCGCCACCTTGCGCGAGAGCTCGAGGTGGGGGAGCTGGTCCTTGCCGACCGGCACGAGGTTGCCCTTGCAGAACAGGATGTCGGCGGCCTGGTGCAGCGGGTAGACGTACATCGCCGCGTTCACCGTGCGCAGGTTGGCCGCCTTGATCTCCTCCTTCACCGTGGGGTTGCGGTCGAGCTCCGGCATCGAGACGAGCGGCAGGAACGCGAGGAGCAGCTGGTTCAGCTCCGGCACGTGGCTGTGCGGGAAGATGGTGGAGCGCTTCGGGTCGAGGCCCGCCGCGAGGTAGTCGAGCACCACGTCGCGGACGTTGTCCTCGATCGCGTCGGCGGTGTCGCGGTCGGTGAGCACCTGGTAGTCGGCGACGACGATGAACGTCTCGACGCCCAGATCCTGGATGCGCACGCGATTCTGCAGGGTGCCGAACAGGTGGCCGACGTGCAGCGCGCCGGTCGGGCGGTCGCCCGTGAGCACGCGGAACCCCTTGGTCTCGCCCGCCCGCAGCTTGGCCCAGGTGGCGTCGCTCCTCCGCTGCGCCTCCTTGAACGTGCTCGCGGTCTCGAGCGCCTCTTCCTGCGTCGTCTCCTCGGTCATGCGCCTTCCTAACGGAGGCGGGCGCGGCTCGCAAAGGTTCAGGGGCGCGCTTCGCGCTCGAACTCGATGGCCCGGGGGAACAGCACGTTGTTCTCGAGGTGCAGGTGCTCGTGCAGGTCGCGCTCCAGCGCCGCCAGATCGGCGTTCACCGCCCGCAGCGCGGCACACGAGCGCGGCGGCGCCGACCAGCCGTCGGTCACGTCGCGGAGCTCCTGCAGCGCATCCTCCTGGGACTCGTGCTCGAAGTGCATGATGCGCACGGGGTAGTCGACCGTGGAGAACGGCGCGCGCGTGCGGCCGTGCTGCGAGAGCACCTTGATGTAGGGGAAGACGTGCGCCTCCTCCTTGTCGAGGTGGCTCAGCAGATCCTCCTCGAAGCCGTCGAACACGCGATCGAGCTGCACGAGCCGCGTCCAGCCGTGGTGGATCCGCAGGGCCTCGGCCAGGTTCTGCCGGACCCGTCGACAGAGCGCGCGGGTGAACAGGTGGTGGCCCTCGACGATGTGGTCCATCACCTCGTCGAGCGGTGCGATCAGCCAGTCCATGGGGTTGTCACGGGGCCGGCTCACCGCGCGCTGGATCTGTCCGAGCACCCGCTCGAGCGGCGCGTGGGCGGCGGCGCAGGCGTCACGCAGGCTCTGGGCGCCACCGAGGTGGTAATCGATCCTCTCGTGCTCGAGGATGCCGACGACGAACGGCAGCCGGGCGGCGAGCGTGCCGACGGGCATGGACGGATCGATGCTCATGGGGTCCTTCCAACTCCGGGCAGCACGTTGTGTTCCTGGGCTATCGACCAGCCAACTACGCACAGTCTGCCAAAGGATTGTCCGCAGGACTTGCGCAAGCGGCAAAAATCTACGCCCAATGCTCGAGCTGAGCTAGACCTGTATACAGGGTGCATACGAAACTCTCGCAGGCACCCTAGCCAAGGCGCCAGAGGATCGCCATCCTGAGCTCTGTAGACAGCACGGCGTATACAAGAATATCCAGTTCATCCTACGGAGGCTTCCATGACCCTGACCCGCTCGTTCCTTCCCCTCCTCGCCACTGGCCTCGTCGCGATCGGCTGCGCGGGAAAGGATGCTTCCTCGACCCTCTCGTCCGAAGGCCAGGCCCTCGTCGAGGACGACGGCGAGACGAGCAGCACCGAGGGCGACCTGGAGAGCGGCCTCGAGGACCCGTTGAGCGGCGCCGCCGAGGGAGGCGAGGTCGACCTGACCGCCACCGCCGACACCGTCGCCGAGAGCGGTCGCAAGAATCCGGGCATCTTCTTCCAGCCCGCGGGCTGCATCGTGAGCACGCGCGCGGCCAACGTGGTCACCCACGTGTTCACGAGCTGCACGGGCCCCTACGGCATGACCACCTTCAACGGGACCGTCACCTCGACGTGGAGCAAGATCGACGGCGGCGTGCAGGTCGCCCACTCGACCAAGGGCTTCCAGATCAACGGCGCGACCGTCGATCACGACGTGACCATCAAGTACACGAAGGTCGGTGGGGTCTACACGAGGACCCGCAGCGGCAAGTCGTCGGGCAAGACCGCCAAGGGCCGCACCATCGCGCACGACGCCGACTACGTCACGGTCTACGACGCCACCTCGCGGTGCATCAAGCGCGACGGCAGCTCGAGCACCACGATCGGTGGCGCGGCGTTCTCGCGGTCGATCAAGGGCTACGAGCGCTGCGGGATCGGTCGCCTCGGCTGCCCGAAGGGCGGCACGTTCACGCTCACGCGCCCCAAGCTGTCGCTCGTGATCCAGTTCCTCGGCGGCACCCGCTACGACGTGGTGTTCAACGGCGACACCTACGAGCGCAACCTGATCTGCGTCGCCAAGTGAGCGCGCCGGCCGCGCTCAGGTCGGCTTGAACTCGGGCGGCAGGGCCGACCCCTCTCCCCAGAAGTACTTCTCGCACTCGGCGAACCAGGTCTTCTGGTGGGTGGGGTTGGTCATGTCCAGGCGGTACTCGTTCACCAGCATCTTCGAGTGCTCGAGCCACAACCGCCAGCCGTCCTTGGAGACGGAGTCGTAGAGCTTCTGACCGAGATCGCCCTTGAAAGGCGGCTTGTCGAGGCCAGGGAGCTCCTTGCCGAGCTTGATGCAGTGGACGAGTCGTTCGGACATGAGACCTCGGAACGCTGAGACCGCAGGACCGCCGCGGCATCCACCGTCTAGCATGAGAGGGGTGCGTCGCGGGATCTCCATCGCCATCGCGGCCCTCGCGCTCGCCGGCAGCGGCACGGCTGGGGCCGACGCGCTTCCCTACGTGGCCCTGCGCGAGGATCTTTCGCGCATCATCGAGTCGCAGGAGTCCGGAGGCTGGCGCATCGATCGCTACGAGGTCGAGGACATGATGCCGGCCACGCTTATCTCCGTCTGCCAGGTCGAGCCGGCGGTCCGCGAGCAGATGCTGAAGGATCTCGACGCCCAGATCGTGGCCGCGGGCGGGCCGTTCGCCGAGGCGTGGGCCAAGAACCCCAAGCTCTCGGCGCACAGGCGGCTCCTCACCCTCACGCGCACCCGGCTGTTGCTCGCAGAGGCGCACGCCCGGGCCCCGAAGGAGTGCCCCGCATACCTGCCGGTCGATCCCGCGTTCGCGGGCGTGCAGACCGACTTCCGCCGCGTCTCGCTCAACCTCGAGACCGGCGGCGTGCTGCAGCTGCGGCGCATGAACGGCAAGTGGACCTACGGTGGTGGCGGCGTGCTGCGGGCGCTCCTGAGCTACGGCACCGGCCGCTTCACGTTCGCCGTCGGCCCGGAGTTCTCGGGCGGGCCGATGCTGCGCCCCGGCACCACCGACTTCGTCATCAACTACTTCCCGGCGGTGCCCGTGATGCTGCGCATCTGGGACCATACCTGGCACTACGACTTCGAGATCGCCCCCGTGGCGCTCTTCCAGGCCGACGACTTCCGGCTGAGCTTCGGCATGCGGGTCGGTGGAGCGATCGGCGTGATGGCGCGGCGATCGCGCGGTGTCCTCCCGTGGGCGGGCCTCCAGATGGGGTTCGAGACGTACCCGGGCGGGGCGCGGCCCCCGATGCAGTTCTTCCGCGGCGGGCTGCGGGTCGGGCTCGTCTGGAACTGAAACCGACGGTCACTTCCCGCCCGCGACCGCGACGCTCTCGACGTAGACGGTGATGTCCACGGGCGGGGGCGCGGGGCCGCAGTCCATGGATGCGGAGCCGGGTCCGACCCCGCCGCCGCTGATCGCCACGCCCGTCATGGTCGCCGTGGTCGAGGGCGTGGTGAGCGTGACGGTGCGGAACCCCGTGTCGTAGGTGCCGTCGGCGCCCGGCTTGTCGGGCAACACCACCGACGTCGAGTCGACGCTCGGCGCGAGGCCGGGGCTCGCCGCGAGGAAGTGCACCACGTTCTTGCTGGCCGGCATGCTCCCGGTGAACCGCGGCTTGCCGACCACCCGCACCTTGAAGGTGGCCGTCCCCGAGCCGACGAGCACGGTCGCAAAGCCCCCCTGGCTGTAGCTGCCGCAGTACGAGACCGAGAAGGGACCGATGGCCCAGCACTTCTTGCCCTCGCATTCGGCCGCGTTCAACGCGCCCCAGATCTTCGCGCCCGCGCCGGTCACCGACGCGCTCAGGTCCAAGCTGCTCGTGGACAGGATGGGCACGCCCAGGAGATCCGTGCCCGACACGAAGCCGGTGCTGCCCGCGGCGCTCGCGTTCCCGGCGGCGTCGTGGACGAGCGGCAACGGGACCACGCCCGCCTCGACGTCGTTCCACTCGCTCCACCGGAAGCGGAAGCCCCGCTCCCGGACCACGTTGGGGGTCCCCCACGCGAGCGCGGTCGTGATCTTCGTCGCGGGCGTCCGGAAGCCGAGCACCGTCGCCGCCGACAGCGATTCGGCGAACGGCTCGTCCGCGAGCAGTTCGCGCTCGTCCCACACGAGCGGCACCGCCCCGAAGGCCGCGATCGTCCGCCCCCGCCACTTCGGCGGCGTCGTGTCGCTCGCGAGCGTGAAGTGCGCGGTGACCTTGCCCATCCAGCCGACGTCGCCCGAGAACGCGGAGGCCTTGCCCGTCGCCGTGCCGCCGATCGGGACGCCCTTCTCGTCGAGGTCGAACGTGAAGGTGTCGTAGCTCTCGGTGACGCGGGTCGAGCCGCTCCTCCCCGAGATCGAGAAGCTGAGGTCCTTCCCCGTGTGCAGCGTGGCCTTGCTGGTGGCGTCCGCCGCGAGCCCCTGCGGCTCGCCGAACGGCGCCATGATCGCGCCCGACACCGCCGATCCGTCGAGGTCGAGCCGCCCGGTCCAGCCCTTGGAGATCGAGGAGGGCGAGCCGAACGTGCCGGAGTCCCACTCGAGCTTCGCGTCGGACACGACGAGGGCGTAGGAGTGCCAGCCCACGAAGGGGCCCTTCGGGGTGGTCTCGCTCTCTTCGGAGGTCTTGCCACCGCAGCCAGCGAACAGCGAAGCAGCGAGGGTCAGCGCGAGGAATCCATGCGGAGCGTGGGCCATGACCTCCTGCATCGCACGCCGCGTGCCCGCGCGTTTCTCGCGAGCATTCGCCGTGGTGTGCCACCCACGGAGTGTGCCATCGACAGCGCCTACGACCGCGCAGTCCGACGCTTCGGCGAGAGCACCGCCCGCAGGTGCGGCACCGCGACCTCGAGGAACGCACGAATCTTCGGCGACGTGGCCGAGGCCGCGTGGACGAGGTGCACCGGCACCGGCGCCGGCTCGTGGTCGGCGAGCAGGCGCACGAGTCGACCGGCCCGCAGCTCGTCCTCGACCTGGTAGGAGAGGGCGCACGTGACCCCGACGCCGTCCACCGCGGCGCCCACCGCGGCCTCCGCCGTGTTGACGGTGAGCACCGGCCGCACGCCGACCCGGACCTTCCTTCCGCCCTCCTTGCCACCTCCGAAGGTCCACGTGTCGGTCGCGGTCAGCGCCGAGAAGCCGATGCAGGCATGGCGCGCGAGGTCGGCCGGGGCCTTCGGTCGGCCGCGACGCGAGAGATAGTCGGGGCTCGCGCACGCGACGCGGTGGAGCTCGCCGACCTTGACCGCCACCAGGGCGGAGTCCGGGAGATCGGCGATGCGAACGGCCACGTCGATCCCCTCGTCGACGACGTTGACCACGCGATCGAGGAGGAGCAGCCGCGCCCGCACGGCGGAGTGAGTGGCGAGGCAGCGCTGCACGGCTGGCCGCACGTGCAGCGCGCCGAACCGCGTCGGAGCCGTCACGGTGAGGAGCCCCTGAGGCTGACCGTGGGCGCCCGTGGCCCGTTCGGCCTCGGCGATCTCCGCGAGGACGCGGCGACACGTGGTGAGGTAGCGGTCTCCGGCCTCGGTCAACGCGAGCGAGCGGGTGGTGCGCCGCAGGAGCGGGACCCCGAGACGCTCCTCGAGGCCCGCCACCGCCCGCGTGGTGGAGGCGGGGGAGCAGCGCAGCTGCCGGGCGGCCGCGGAGAAGCTGCCGGCGTCGACGGTGACCACGAACGCCTGCATCGCCTCGAGCCGGTCCATCTTTGCAACATACGCACAGATGGCTTCCAGCGCATGGCCATTCTCTCAGACGGCAAAGATGGCCAAGCTGTCTCCACCGACAGATTCCGTCGGCCCGACAGGAGCACTCTCATGCGCATCGTCCCCCTCGATCCCACGACCGCCACCGGCACCACCAAGGACCTCCTCGACGGCGTCCAGAAGGGCCTCGGCGGAACGCCGAACCTGTTCCGCGTCGCCGCGCGCTCCCCCGCCGCCCTCGAGGCGCTCGTCTCGCTCTTCGGGGCCGTCGGCAAGGGCAAGCTCGACGCGCGCACGCGGGAGTCCGTGGCGCTCGCCGTCTCCGAGTTCGACGCCTGCGACTACTGCCTCTCGGCGCACTCCGCGCTCGGCAAGCGCGCAGGCCTCTCCGAGGCCGACCTCGAGAAGGCGCGCCATGCGACCGCCGACGACCCGCGTCGCGCCGCGATCCTCCGGCTCACCCGCGCCGTGGTCGAGAAGCGTGGCCGCGTGGACGACGCCGCGCTCCTCGAGGTCCGCCGCGCGGGCCTGAGCGACGGCGAGGTCGTCGAGGTCGTCGCCAACGTCGCGCTCACGGTCTTCACCAACTACCTCAACGAGCTCGCGGGGACCGAGATCGACTTCCCCGTCGTCCACCACCATCCGCGCTGAGCGAGACGATGGCCCGCCCCTCGAGCGACGTCGCCTTCACCCCCGCGGTGAAGGCCGCCCAGACGCAGCGTGGATCGCGTGCGAGCTACGCCCGGGTCGAGCGCTCGGGGGGCTTCGCGACCGAGGTCGACGACGACCTCGCCGCGTTCCTCGCCGAGCGCGACAGCTTCTACCTCGCGACGGCGAGCGCCGAGGGCCAGCCGTACGTGCAGCACCGCGGTGGCCCCAAGGGGTTCGTCCACGTGCTCGACGCGCACACCCTCGCGTTCGCCGACTTCGCCGGCAACCGTCAGTTCGTCTCGCTCGGCAACCTCTCCGAGAACCCCCGCGCGTTCCTGTTCTTCATGGACCACGCGCGCCGGCAGCGCATCAAGGTGTGGGGCAGGGCGCGCGTCGTCGAGGACGATCCCGCGCTCCTCGCGCAGCTCACCCCCGCCGGCTACGTGGCACGCCCCGAGCGGGTCATCGTCTTCACCGTCGAGGCGTGGGACGCGAACTGCCCGCAGCACATCCCGCAGCTCCTCCCGGCGAAAGAGGTGCAGGCCGCCCTCGAGCGCAAGGACGCCCGCATCCGCGAGCTCGAAGCTGCGCTCGCCCGTCAGGGCGCGTAGGTGACCACGTCCTCCGGCTGCCGCGAGGCGAGCACGAGCAGCCGGGCCTCTTCGGGGCCGCGGTTCTCCACGTGGTGCGGGCGCCCGGGAGAGACGACCACGAACTCGCCGCTCGCGAGCGGCACCTCCCGATCGCCGTCGACCACGACCACCACACCCGACAGCACCAGGACGAGCTCGGTCGCGTGACTGTGGGCGTGCGTGGCCGAAGCCCGGCGCCCCGGCGGCACGACGTCGTGGTGCGCGAACAGCGGCAGGGCGCCCGTCGGCAACACGGCGGAGAGCGCGTACGCCTCCCCCGTCCGCGCCGAACGCAGCTGCTCGTGGGGCAGGGCCGAGAGCCGGTGCACGTCCATCCTAGGGCGACTCCACCGCGGCGCTGGTGCAGCCCGCCGGCGCCGTCACCGGGTTGCACCGCGAGGGCGTGCCGCCGGGGATCTCCACGAAGTAGCTCGTGCGAGGGTCCTTGGCCGGAAAATCCGTGCTCACGATCTGCGCGCCGCTCGCGAGGGCCGCCTCGAGCTGGGTGCGGTCGCCGGCCCACCCCGCGTCCACGCTCTTGTCGGCGAACGTGCGGAGGATGAAGCCCTTCTTCACGAGGGCCGTGATCGCGTCCTTGCCCGTGAGCGCGCCGTTGCGCACCAGCACCGCCGCGAACGGGTCGGACTCGTCGGCGTCGGCGAAGAGCAACCTGCCGGCGAGGTCCTTGCGGCCGTGGGTGTAGGCGTCGCGGTAGGCGTCCGAGCGATCGAGGTAGAACAGCACACGCCCCCGCGTCGCGCCGAGCGTGGGCCAGCCCTTGCTCGTCACGGCCTCGCGCAGGCTCGCCGCGCCGCTCTTCACCTCGTCGGGGGTGATCACGAGCTCGCGCGGGAACACGCTCAGGATCTCGCGCTCCAGGGCGACGGCGCGCGCCTCGCCGGTGTCCGTCTCCCAGCCGTCCTTGGGCTCGAGGTGCACGAAGAGCGGGTGGTGCGAGGGGTGGGCGTCGGACCACGCGCGGAGCTCGGCGAGGCAGTCGGTGAACACGCGGCAGGTGGTGCCCTCGTCGAAGATGGGCAGGTGGTAGACCTCGTAGCGTCCGCACGCCTCGTTCCAGCGCGTGTCGAGCTCGATCCCGCGCACGCCCTGCTCCGAGAGTTGCTTGCCGATCGGCGCGTGGGTGTACTGCCACTCGGCGGCGCCGCCCTTGGCCGGCTGCACGTGGTAGCTGTTGTGCGTCGCCTCGAGCTGGAGCTCGTTCAGGCGCAGCGTGGCGTCGAGCGGGCCGGGCGTGCCCTTGGTCGTGCGCGGCTTCCCGACGCCGAGCGCCGGCGGGCAGCGCGGGGCTTCTTCGCCCTCGTCGGTCGCCGCGTCGCTCGCCGCGTCCACGACGGGCGCCGCCTCGCCGTGACAGCCGACCACGAAGAGCGCGAGCAGCGCACGACGGCCCAGGCCCGAGAGCTCCATCCCCCGAGCGTAGCGGACCGGTGACGGAACGGTGTCAGCCGCGCGCGCGCTTCTTGGTGGCGCGGGGCTTCGGCGTCGACCGGGGCGGCTCGTCGACGGTCGGCGGCTCCTTGGCGGGCGGCAACGGCCGCGGCGGCAGGAGCTCGGGCTCGACCTGGATGGTCTGCGCCATGAAGATCGCCGCGTCGAGCTTGCGGAACCCGCGCTTGCGGTACCAGCCGAGCGCGTTCTCGTTGTTCTCGGCGACCTCGAGCACGAGGTGGGTGAGCCCGCGCACGCGCGCGATGTGCTGCAGCTGCTCGAGCACGAAGCCGCCGATGCCGCGCCCGTTCCAGTCGGGGTGCACCGCGAGCTCGTCCACGAACAGCGGCCGCATGTCGCGCGCCTCGAAATACCGGGGGTTCAGCCAGGTGTCGCCGCCGACCTCGTACGTGACCTCCGCGTACGCGACGATCTCCTTGCCGACGTAGAAGAGGAGCTGCTCGACGCCCTCCTCCTCGTAGGTCTCGAGAAACCGCGACTTGGTGCGCGGCCGCTGGTACTCGACGGTCGCGCGGTTGACGTCGCGGAACGAGAGCTTGAGGAACTCCCACACCCGGTTGAGGTCGCGCCGGTGGATCCGGCGCACCTCGATCACGGGCTCCTTCTTCTTGCGCGGGCGGGGCTGCTTGTCGGCGGCGTCCGGCGTTGCTGCGCGCTCGTCGGCCACGTTGCCTCAGGGGCGCTTGATTCCGGCCGCGTTGCCGGCGTCGAGCTTCTTGTCGACCGGGTAGTTGTTCTTCTTGGCGAGGTAGGCCGTGATGGCCCAGTACTCCGCGTCCGACAGCGACGTCGGCTTGTCGCTCGGCATGTTGCCCTTGATGTAGTCGAACGCATCCTTCGCGGTCTTGTAGTCGTCGAAGCCCTTGGGCCCGACCAGCGCGGGCGCCTTGGCCTTGCCCTCGCCGCTCGCGCCGTGACACGACGCGCACGCGGCGCCGTACGCCTTCTCGCCGAGGGCCATCTGCTCCTCGAGCGTCGCCGGCTCCTTCACGTCGCTCTTGGCGCCGCCGGTCTCTGCCGGCTTGCCACCACCGCAACCCACCGCCACCGCAGCCCACAGGGACATCACCGAGAGAAGGACAAAACGCATGAGAGGTAGCCTAACGAGGGTTCTCCTCGATGACTACCTCTCACGAGAACGCGGCCGTTACTTGGAGGCCTGCATCGCGATGAAGTGGAACCGCGAGATCTTGGCCTGGCCGAGCGTGTACATCACCTCGGTCATGACGCGGAAGCTCGTGTAGCGGTCGAAGAGGATCATGGCCTCGACGCCACCGGGCTTGTTCTTGGCCTTGGCGTTGGCCTCCTCGACCTTGACCGGGTTCTCCACCGCGGCGAGGAGCGGGGCGATCTCGAGATCGCTCGGCGTGCCGCGCGCCTTGAACTTGGGCGCGAAGCCGTGCGGCGAGTCACCCGGGCAGAACACGAGCTTGTAGTTCTCGTGCGGCTTGGGGGCGTCGGCCGGGTTGGTGAAGCAACCCGGGACCTCGATGCCCTTGAGCTCGTTGCCGTTGATGAGGACGTGTTCGCGCGAGACCACCACCTGGATGCCGTCCTGCGCCGCCTCGCCCTGGAGGATCGACGTGGGGAGCGCGAGGTCGTTGGTCTGCGGCATGTTGGCCGAAGACGCCGACAGGCTCTTCAGGAGGAACACGAGGATGATGGTCATCATGTCCATCATCGCCGTGATGTTGAGGAAGTTGACCTCGTGCGCGACCGCGTTGCGGCGCTTGTACTTGCGCAGCTCCGCCTTGAACTTGGACATCGACGCGGCCATCGTTCAACCCTTCAGCACGGTGAAGACGACCTGGGGGAAGAGCTCGCCCTTCTCGTCGGAGCGCAGGGCGTCCATGGCCTTGACGATCTCCTGGAAGGGGACGTTCGGGTTGGCGGTGATCATCACCTGCTTCTCGACGTCGGCGTTGGGCACCTGCTCCTTGAGGCGGCGCGCGCACTTCTTGAGCCCGGCCTGGTCGTAGCGCTTGCCGTCGAACGACTCGGCCGCGGGGGCCGAGACGCGGGGCAGCGTGATGCCAGAGCCCACGCCCTCGCAGCCAGGGGCGATCGAGGCGCCCTTGCCCTTGATGACGTAGCCGTCGCTCGCGATGATCACGGTGAGGTTGAGCGACTCCTCGGCCGGGTTCGACTTCACGCCGCCGCCGCTGCCAGCCTTGGGCGCGTCGGCCATCAGCGAGACCGTGAAGGTCACGCTGATGCTCGCGAGCACGAACATCAGCACGTTGGTGATGATGTCGAGGAACGGGACGATGTTGAGCTCGCCCGCCTCGTCTGCCGGGTCGAGCTCCTTGGGCGCTGCGATGCGGCGAATCTTCGACCGCTGCGCCGCCGAGAGCTTTTCCTCACCCGCCATGGGGGATCACTGTCCCTTGGTGACGGCGAGGAGGTTGAAGATGCGCTCCTGGGTGGCATCCAGGTCGTGCAGGATCTTCTTGCTGTTGGCGTGCAGGATGAGGTGGGCGATCATGCAGGTCACGGCGATGCCGAGACCGAACGCCGTGTTGCCCATGGCCTCGGAGATACCGGCCGCGAGGCGCTGCTGGCGCTCGGCGGCGGAGAGGTTGCCGGAGGACACCGCGGCGAAGGTCGCGATGAGGCCGGACACCGTGCCGAGGAGGCCGATGAGGGTCGCGATGTTGGCGAGCGACCACAGGGTGCCGATGCCACGCTCGACCGGCGGCTTGAGCTCGGAGAGCTTCTCGCTCATCGCCGCGTCGATCTCGTCGGGGCCACGGTTGGCCACGGTGAGACCGCTCTTGACCAGCTGGAGGATCGGGTAGCCACCGCTCCCGGCCTCGCACAGCTTGATCGCGCGATCGAGGTTGTTGGCGGTGACGAGCTTGCGCACCTGCGCGTAGAACTCCTTGGAGTTCACGCGGTACTTCGCGAGCTGGAACACCGTCCGCTCGATGATCAGCGCGACGACGATCGCGGAGATCAGGAGGTTGAAGTACATGAAGAGGCCGCCGTGCTTGAAGAAGCCGGCGAGGCCACCTTCACCACCTTCTGCTGCCGCCGCGTTGAACATCGACCCGAACGCCGCATCCACGAGCGAAACCATCCCCGGACTCCTTTCGAACGCCGTCACGATTCCAGCTCGGCGCCCATCAACCCACTTGGCCCGCCGAAGAGGTCTACCCGACCTCGGCTCTCGACGCGCTCACGCCACGATCGAGGAGCGACTGCACTGCGACTACAACCGCCCGCCATTCGCGAGCCTGGAGGACTGTACTTTACCCGCCGCGCGCGAGGCAAGCACCGCGCGGAGGGGGCTCGTCGCGGTTCCAGATCCGTGCGTCGCGGACAATTCTACGTGAGGCAAAACCCGAGCACTTCCGCGCATCGAGGCGCTTGACCAGGGGGGGGGCCCCGGTATCCTGCAGGCCTGGCTCAGCTTCGTTCGCCACGCGATCGACGACGAGCAAGGAGCACGACGGAAGCAATCACGAGTTTCTTTGACCTCTCCGTCGAGTTCTGTTGACTTCTCGCCCCGATTGTCGTGAATCACCAAGTCCCCATGACCTCCGTTCGGAAACTCTCTCGCACGATGCATGTCGCTGCGAGTGGGCATGAGCGGAGAGGTTCATGGAGGGTCTCATCCCGCCTCTCGGCGTCGATGAGCAGTCCAGGGCGGCATCCCGAGAACGGGTCCCTCCCCTGGCGAACGCGATGAGCAGAAGAGTTTCGAGACGGAGATCGGGCTGACCCCCACTCGCTAAAGCTGGCCGCGTGTGGGCGGCCCCATGCAGGAGGACGCGAATGTTCGCTGAGATCTGGACGCACTATAAAGAAGGTGGATGGCCGATGTGGGTGATCCTCCTCTGGTCGGTCTTCGTCTTCGCCATCATCATCGAGCGCGCGCTCTATCTCTGGGGCGGCTCGATCGCGAAGGACGTCTTCATCTCGACGATGCAGAAGTGCATCCTCGCGGGTGACGTGCAGAAGGCGGTCAAGATGTGCTCCGCCGCGAACGCGCCCCTCGCGCGCATCGTCCAGGCGGGCCTCATCAAGGTCAACCGCCCCGACGAGGAGGTCCAGGCCGCGCTCGACGAGGCTGCCCTCCGCGAGATGCCGAAGATCACCCACCGCACGGCCTACCTCGGCCTGCTCTCCAACCTCGCCATGCTCACGGGCCTCTTCGGCACCGTGCTCGGCCTGATCAAGTCCTTCGGCGCCGTCTCCAAGCCCGGCGTCGACCAGGCCCAGAAGGCGACCATCCTCGCGGAAGGCATCAGCGAGGCCATGAACTGCACCGCGTTCGGCCTCATCGTCGCCATCCTCGGCCTCCTCGGCTTCGCCGTGCTCAACGGCAAGACGCAGTCGGTCGAGGACGACATCAACGAGGCGACCGTGCAGGTCATGAACCTCATCGTCAGCAACCGTCAGAAGGTGAACCTCGGCGCGGCTGCGCCCGAGGGAGCTTGATCTGAGGGGCGCCTGATTCCGAAGGTCGCCTGATCCGAGGAACTTCGAGCGGTCAGCGCTGTCCTAGGCGCTGACCCTCGGACCCGCCCTCCTCTCGTCGAGACGAGGGTCGGTCCGAGACGACGTGTGACTGTGACAAAGCAACCGGTGGCTGACGGCAGCAGGAGAAACCGATGGGTGGCGTAAGCACAGGTGGTGGTGGTGGAGGAAAGCGGCAGGTCGACCAGGAGATCAACATGGTCCCCTTCATCGACCTCCTCATGGTGACCATCAGCTTCCTCCTGATCACCGCCGTGTGGTCGAGCATGGCGCGCATCAACGCGAGCGCGCAGGTGCCGTCCAACAAGAAGTCCGACACCGAGCCCAAGAAGAAGGACAAGGAGCCCGCCGTGCTCCACGTCCGCGTCTCCGACAAGGAGAAGAAGTTCATCCTGCAGTGGCAGGCCGGCACCAAGACCGAGGACATCATCTCCCTCGAGATGGAGCAAGACGCCTCGGGCAAGTACCCGAAGCTCGAGGAAGAGATCAAGAAGGCCTACGTCTCGGGCCAGGGCCCGCAGAACCTCTCGGGTGACGACGTCTCGTGGATGCAGGCCGAGGCCGACGATCACGGCGCCAACAAGCTCAACCAGGCGATCATCCACGTCGACAACGCCTTCCCCTTCTCCGAGGTGGTCAAGGTGATCGACGCCATCTACATGCCGCGCCGGTTCGTGTGCTTCGTGCCCAAGCCCCAGTGCTGCGGCAAGCCGGACAAGTCGGGCAAGTCGGCCGATGGTTGCCCGCAGGCAGCCGACGACGTGCCGGCGTTCAACGTGGCCTTCTCCGCGAACTGACGAGGATCATCCGATGAGCGGCCCCAGCAGCAAGCTGTTCGACGTCCACCACCCGCAGATCGCCAAGCCGGGCAAGCGTCTCATGACGCACATCCCGCTGCACTTCGTCCGCAAGAAGGTCGCGGGCGGCGGTCGCCGGTCGATGGAGCAGTCCCTCAACCTCACCTCGATGATCGACTTCCTCCTGGTCGTCGTCATCTTCCTCCTCTCCACGTTCAGCGCGAGCGGCGAGCAGGCGGTGCCCAAGGAGGTCAAGCTCCCGAGCGCCCGCAACGTGCAGGAGATGCTCCTCGCGCCGATGATCGCGGTCGCCGGCAAGGACGTCTACGTCGACAGCAAGCCGGCCGGCAGCATCGTCGAGGCGCTCGACGCGATGGAGCAGGGCAAGACGGCGGTCCCCACCAAGCTGACCGACCTCGAGACCAAGCTGAAGTACATGAAGGAGACCTGGAAGAGCACGCACGCCTCCGACGCGCCGTTCCCCGGCATGGTCGTGCTGCAGCTCGACGAGAAGCTCCCCGCCTTCGTCGTCAAGAGCGTGTTCTACACGGCCGCGCTCTCCGGCTACGCCAACATCAGCTTCCTCGTGAACAAGAAGGGCAAGGGCCAGCCCACCGAGGGCGGCGCCGCCAAGGAGTGAGCGCTGTTCGAGTTCCACGGATCGGCTGAGGGCATCGCGTGAGCATCGACGATTCCCCCGACGAGGGCCCCAGCGATGGGGCCCTTTCTCGTGGTGGACGCAAGCAGACGATCCCGTGGGGCATCGTCGGCGCGATCGCCAGCGTCGTCTCGCTCGCCGCGCTGACCTACTACTACTATTACAACCGCGGTCTCTCCGGAGACCGCCAGAAGCTGCTCAAGGAGCGCGCCGCGCTCGCCGCGCAGATCGCCGACGACTACGGCACGGTGCGCGGCAAGATCGAGCCGTGGACCGTGCAGCTCGCCGGCACCTGGCCCGGGGACTTCGTGCACCCCGACGCGCGCCTCCTCGGCTGGCGCGAGCGGCCGGCGCTCTACGTCCGGGTGCGCCTCGCCGACGCGAACAGCAACGACGGCGTGCACACCGCGGCCCGCACCTCGTCGCTCGACGCGATCTCCGGGTGCCTCCTGCGGAGCAAGGGCGTGGGGCCGTGGTCGTGGGGCGACACCGTGGTGCGCGCCGAGATGCTCGGCCCCGACTTCCTCCGCGACGTGCGCGAGACCGTCAACGACCTGCGGCTGCGCAACCTCACCTACGCGCTCGAGTACTACAAGACCAAGGATTTCCCCGAGGCGCGCGATGCGCTGCGGCAGGCCGAGCACGCCATCCTCGTGGTCGACGAGGACCCTCCGAGCGGCGTCCCCGCGAGCTCGGCCGCGTTCGGCGCCGACGCCACGCCGGCGCAGAAGATCCTCTCGACGCCCCACCCGGTGCGCCTCTCGCTGCGCCGCATCGCCGACGGCACAGAGCTCCTGCGCCTGCGCCGCACGCCCGAGGGCACGCTGATGCAGGTGCAGGGCGACCCGACCCAGGGCGCCGCGGGCAAGGAGATCATCGTCGCCCAGACCCTCGGGTGCGCGCTCGCCAACGAGGCGCTCGCGCTGGTCGGCGAGAAGGCCGGCGTCGATCTCGCGCAGAAGCCCACGCCGATCAGCTCGCAGGTCGTGGTGCCCTCGGCCTCCGCGTCGGCGGCGCCGTCGAGCAGCGCGGCTCCGTCGTCCTCGCAGAAGCCATGACCGCCCGCCCGGAGGCAGGGCGGGCCGGGTTTCTGGGGCGCGCCGACGTGCGTGCCCTCTTGGTGGCGCTCGTCGTCTCGGGGCTCGCGACGGCCGCCTCGTGGCTGCTCAAGGACTCGATCGTGGCGACCGCGGTCGGGGGCGTGTTCCTCGGCGCGACGTGGCTCCTCGTGCTGCGCCGCCGGGACTCCGACGTGTTGGGGTTCGGCCTCTCGCTCGGCGGCATGCTCGAGGTGCCGCCCGCGCCGTGGTCGCGCACGCTGCGCGCGGCGCTCGGCGCGCTCGCGTGGGCCGCGCTCCTCGGCGCCCTCATCTACCCGGCGTACGTGATGCTGTTCGCGCGGTGGTGGCACCCGCACAAGCTCGGCTGGGCGCTTCCCCCCAAGGCCTGGGACGCGATCCTCGGGCAGCTCGTCGTGGTGGCGCTGCCCGAGGAGGCGTTCTTCCGCGGCTACCTGCAGACCGCGCTCGACCGGGCGTGGGGCCGGCAGATCGAGGTGCTCGGCGCGAAGGTCGGCCCCGCGCTGCTCGTGTCGAGCGCCATCTTCGCGGTCGGCCACTTCGCCACCATCCCGAACCCCGCGCGGTTCGCCGTCTTCGTGCCGAGCCTCCTGTTCGGGTGGCTGCGCGCGCGCACCGGCGGCGTCGGCGCGGGGATCGCGTTCCACGCGATGTGCAACCTCCTGTCCGAGGGGCTCGCCCGTGGCAGCGGACTCATGCCCCCGGGCATGTGACGGCGCGGCGCGAAGGCCGAGCCGCGACGCATCGCGCAGGCCCCTCGACGGACCGCGTCGAGGTGATGAACCCCCTTGGATTCGAGGCCGACGCACAAACCCTTTACGTGTGAAGAGCCTTGCCCTAACGCCGACTATACTTCTCCCATGAGCGCGATCTCCGACGACGAGCTGATCTTCGACTGGAACGTCGTGAACCGCCGCGGGCGCCTGCTCGCGACCGGGGTCACCTTCTTCGACGAGACGCTCCGCGACGGGATCCAGAACCCTTCGGTCACCGATCCGAAGACGGCGGACAAGCTCGAGCTCATCCACCTCATGGACGAGATCGGCATCCACGTCGCGGACATCGGCCTGCCCGGCTCGGGCAAGCGCAACTACGACGACGTCGTCGCGATCTGCCAGGAGATCGACCGCGCCAAGCTGAAGATCCGCCCCGCCGTAGCCGGGCGCACCGTGGTGTCCGACATCACGCCGATGATCGACATCGCGCAGAAGGTCGGCATGCCGCTCGAGGTGTACACGTTCATCGGGAGCTCGCCCATCCGCCAGCTCGCCGAGGCGTGGGACGTCGAGACCCTCGTGCGCCGCAGCGCCGAGGCGATCGACGTCGCGGTGAAGGCGGGGCTGCCGGTCTGCTACGTGACCGAGGACACCACCCGCTCGCGGCCCGACGTGCTCGCGACCCTGTTCAAGAACGCCATCGACCACGGCGCGACGCGGCTCTGCCTGTCGGACACGGTCGGTCACGCCACCCCCGACGGCGTGCGCAACCTGCTGCAGTTCACCAAGAGCGTCATCGCCGGTATGGGGCTGCGCCATGGGTCGCCGGTGATGGGGGCGGGCGCGCCCGACGGCTCCAGCAAGGGCACCATCGGCATCGACTGGCACGGCCACAACGATCGCGGCTTCGCGCTCGAGAACGCCATCTGGGCGCTCGAGTTCGGCGCCGACCGCGTGCACGGCACCGCCCTCGGCATCGGCGAGCGCGTGGGCAACGCGCAGATGGAGCTGATCCTCATGAACCTCAAGCTCCTCGGCGAGCTCGAGGGGCAGGACACGACCAAGCTCGTGCAGTACTGCGAGACGGCGGCGCGCGCGTGCCACTGGCAGATCCCCATCAACTACCCGCTGGTCGGTCGTGACGCCTTCCGCACCAGCACCGGCGTGCACGCGGCGGCGATCATCAAGGCGGAGCAGAAGGGCGACGCGCACCTCGCCGACCGCATCTACAGCGGCGTGCCGGCGGGGATGTTCGGCCGCGGCCAGGACATCTGCATCGGCTTCATGAGCGGCGCGAGCAACGTGGCCTACTGGCTCAAGCGCCGCGGGTTCGAGCCGAGCAAGGAGCTCATCGACCGCGTGCTCGCGCGCGCCAAGCAGAGCGACCACATCCTCTCCGACGACGAGGTCCTCGCGGTCGTGAACGCCCCCAGCTGACCGAGGGGGGGCATCGAAGGTGAGGGCGCCGGTGCAGGCGGCGCGACACTAGGGTATCGTCGTGCCCGTGGGGACCAACGACAAGCCCAGTGCCTCGCCGCGCGCGAGTGTGTTGCCGCGACCGAACACCGAGGCGCCGCCGCGCCCGCGCATGCCGGCTGCCGACGCGCCGTTCCGCCCTTCACGTCCGCCGCCCGAAGCCGCCGCGGCGCACGTGCCGAGCATCCCACCGGCGCCCAGGGCTCCCTCCATCGACACGCCGGCGAGCGTGCGCGAGGGCAAGCCGCCCAGCCCGGCGGCCGGACCGCCCCGAGCCTCGGTGCCGCCCCGCCCCGGCGCCGCGCCCGCGGGTGGCCTCGCGCCTCGCGCAGTGCCCAAGGTCGAGCGCGCGAAGCAAGCGGCCGGCAAGAAGGGCCCCGACGAGGAGTACTCGGCCCTGGCCACGGGCGATTTCGCCCTCGAGAGCGACCACGGCGAAGAGGTCGAGATGCTCGAGACGGGCGACTTCACCATCGACGACGTCTCTCGTCCGGGGGTGCCGCGCCCCGGCAAGTGAGGCCCGTGTCGCCGTAGCGACGGCGGAGGATCTTCCCTGCCAACGAGCGCACCGCGTATGCTTCCACCGTGGCGTCGCTCAACACGGCATCGCGGGAGCTGGTGCTCAAGATCGTCTACTACGGGCCCGGGCTCGGCGGGAAGACGACCACGCTCCAGTCGCTGCACGAGGCTTCCCCGCCCGAGCGCCGCGGCAAGCTCGTGTCGCTCGCGACGCCCGTCGATCGCACGCTCTACTTCGACTTCTTGCCGCTTCGCCTGCCGCCGATCCGCGGCCTCGCGGTGCGCCTGCAGCTGTTCACGGTGCCAGGGCAGGTCTACTTCAACGCGACCCGGCGCCTCGTGCTGTCCGGCGCCGACGGCATCGTGTTCGTCGCCGACTCGCAGGCGGAGCGGCTCGACGCGAACCTCGAGTCGCTCGAGAACCTGCGCGAGAACCTCAGCGAGCACGGGCGCGACCTCGCCTCGTTGCCGCACGCCTTCGCGTTCAACAAGCGCGACCTCGCCGATCTGCTGACCCTCGAGGAGCTCGAGCGCGCGCTCAACCGCCACGGCGCGCCGGTGTTCGGCACGGTGGCCACGCGCGGCGACGGCACGCTCGCGACGCTCGAGGAGATCACGAGGCGGGTGCTCGTGGCGTACGAGGCGCAGCTCCCCGTGCCCTCGCGCCCCACGCCGCCCGCGGGGTTCTCGATGGACGAGAGCCCGAGCGTCGAGGTGCGCACCCCCGCGCCGCCGCCCGTTCGAGCGCAGGCCCCCGAGGACGAAGCGGTGGTCACGAGCGCCAAGGGCGCGCCGCCCCACGCGCCGGGGGAGGCCGACGAGGTGCTCACCTCGGCCAAGGCCGGTGGTGAGGGCACGTTCCTCGCCGACCTCGATCGCATCGAGGAGAACGCGCGGCGCGCGGCGCAGTCTCCCGAGGTCGCCGACGAGGTCGAGAGCGTCGCCGGCACCCGGTGGGACGCCGAATCGCCGGCCGAGGTCGGTCCGCGGACCGTGGGCTCCCGGGCCGCCCCGCTCACCCTCGCGCCGCGCGCGGGCCTCAGCTTCGCGACGCTGTTCTCGCCGGTCGAGCGCCCCGCCGTGCACGAGATCGAGGCCGCGCTCGCGCACGGGGCCCACACCGAGGCGCTCTCGGCGTGCGACACGGCGCTCGTGCGCATGCTGGCGCCGGTCGCCGCCCTCGTCGGGTGTGGGCCGCTCGATCCCGCGTTGCCGCTGCTGGTCGGCATCGACGGTCGCCGCTTCCTCTCGTTCCGCTCGCTGGTCCGCCGCGCCCGTCAGCGGGGTGGGGTGGGTCCGCGCGACGCGCTCGAGGCCTACGCCTTCGTGCTCGAGGTGCGCGCGGCGCTGACCCACTGGGAGACCGTCCGCGCGTCCAACGGCGCGAGCGCCCCGCCGCCGCGCGAGCCGTTCGCCGCGCCCGACTCCACGCCGCCGCTGCCGCCCTCGAGCATCGCGCCGCCGCCGCTCTGACCGTCTGCCTCAGCGGGCGTGGACCCAGTCGAACCACACAAGGGCGTCTAGCTCGGGCTTCCCCGTGCTCGGGTTCCACACGGGAGCGTGCGGCTCGCTCTCGAGGGTCGCGACGGCCGCGCGCGCCTCGTCGAAGTAGCGCGCCCGCTCCTTGGCCAGCTGGCTGTCGGAGAGCGGCTGCTCGTGGTCGCCAGCGGCGAAGCTCTGGGCCGCCTCCTCGAGCGCCTCGACCGTGAGCTCGATCGGCGGCAGATCGGGCCGCGGGCGCGCGCGGTGACGCCACACGCCGTCGCGCAGGCCCAGCTCGTACGCGGGGGCGAACGCGCGCCCGTGGTCGGCGACGAACTCGACGGCGCGCATGAGGAACTCGAAGTCTGCCTCGTCGACGTACCAGGGGATCGACAGGCGCACCCAGCCCGGCTTGAGGCCGTTCCATCCCTGCGCGATCTGCGCCCGGAACTGCTCGGAGCGCGCCCGGTCGATGCCGAGGAGCCGGTGCCCGTAGGGCCCGGCGCAGCTACACCCCGCGCGGTTCTGGATCCCGAACAGGTGGTCGAGCAGGGCGCTCACGAGGTCGTAGTGGAGGCGATCGATCTCGAACGACACGATGGCGAGGCGCGGCAGATCGAGCGGCCCGAGCACCCGGATCTTCGGGTGCCGGGCGAGGCGCGCGCAGGCGCGGGCGGCGAGCTCGGTCTCGTGGGCGCGGATCGCCGCGGGGTCGGCCATCTCCTTGACCAGGAACGCCACGCCCGCGCGGATGTCCCCCATGATGTCGGGCGTGCCACCCTCCTCGCGCTCGTCGAGCTTGTGCACGTAGTCGACGGCGTCGTGGGTGCACCCTGCCACGTAGTCGACGGTGCCCCCACCCGGGCGCTCGGGCTTGTGGCTCCGGAACAGCTCGCGGTGCGCGACGAGGAACCCCGACGACTGCGGCGCGCCGACGAACTTGTGCGACGAGACGAAGATTGCGTCGAGGCGCGCCGCGGGATCCGCGGGGTGCATGTCGATCGGCACGTAGGGCGCGGCGGCCGCGTAGTCGAAGAACGCGTAGAACCCGTGGGCGTGGAGCACGCGCGCGACGGCGCTCACGTCGGAGAGGATGCCGGTCACGTTCGACGCCGCCGAGAACGTGCCGATGCGGAGCGGGCGGCTCGCGTAGGCGGCGGCCTTGGCGGCGAGATCGGCGAGGTCGATGCGGCCCTCGAGGTCGAGCTCCACCTCGACGACGTCGGCGATGGACTCGAGCCAGGGCAGCTCGTTGGAGTGGTGCTCGTAGGGGCCGACGAGGACGATCGGGCGCTCGGCGGCGGGCACCTTGGCCGAGAGCTGGTAGGCACGTTCGAGCGGGTCGGGGACGCGGACGCCGAGGAGGCCGACGAGCTTGTGGATCGCGGCGGTGGCGCCGGAGCCGCAGAACACGAGGACGTCGTCCGCGGAGGCGTTCACGGAGCGCCGGACGACGCGGCGCGCCTCCTCGCGGAGCTCGGTCATGATGCGCCCCGTGGAGCTCACGGCGGTGTGCGTGTTCGCGTAGAACGGCCGCACGCGGCGCATCCAGGCCTCGACGAAGTGCAGGTAGCGGCCCGTGGCGGTGAGGTCGGCGTAGCAGATGAGGCGGCGGCCGAAGGGGGTCTCGATGGAGGCCCGCCGACCGACCTCGTGCTGCCGGACCAGGGACGCCATCGACGCGAAGCTGCGCATGGGCGTGCAGTAGCACCGTGGTGCGCTCGGCGGAGGGGGTGGCGCTCTCGAGCGCTCCGTTCACTTTATTCCAGTGCCGCAGTCCACGAAGTTCAGGGTGGTGTCGATGCGGAAGTTGGACTCGCTCGTGTGCCGCTCGGCGAAGAAGAAGTCGAGCGGGTAGACCTTGCCCTTCTCGATCCCGAGCTCGGTCGCCCGGGCGTCGAGGTTCACCTCGGCGTCCTGCGCGCCGTGCACGCCACCGAGGTCGATGACGAGCTTGCCGTTGATGAAGGTGAAGAGGTCGTCGTCACCGGTGAACTTGAACGTCTCGCCGCCCTTGTAGAGGAACGTGGTGCGCAGCTCGTAGGTGAAGTGGAAGTTGTGGTCGCGGCCCTGGTTGCCGAACCCCTTGCCGTCGAGCGGGAAGAAGGCGCTGCTGCTGAAGGTGAACACGCCGCCCGCGCCCGGCGTCATCGTGATGGGGAACGACGAGGCGACGTTCACGCCGGCGGTGTCGCGAAACCACTGGTCGAACGGCGCCTTGCCGTGGGTGGTCTTGGTGCCGGTGCCGCCGGCGTAGACCGGCTTGCCGTCGGGCCCGAGCGACTTCTCGACGATGCCCGGATCGTCGCCGAGCTCCTTCTCGAAGTCGGGGTGATCGTCCTTGAAGTCGCGGAGGATGCCCGTGAGGGTCTTGTCGCACTTGTTGCCGGTGTCGCCGGTGCCCGCGCCGTCGCCGGTCGGCGCGTCGAGGCCGCCCGAGCCGGTGTCCGTGCCGCCGTCGAAGCTGATGCCCCCGTCCACGTCGCCGAGGCGATCGCCGTCGATGGAGCCCCCACCGCAGGCGACGAGCAGGAGGGGGAGGAGAAGGATCGTTCGGCGCATGACGGCAGCGTACCTCCAGTCAGGGATCTTGCACGCCATGTGCCCGATCACGGAGTCGGACGACAGTCGAGGCGCAGGAGCTTCCCACCCTTGGCGTCGCGGTGCAGGTAGAGGACGCCGCCCTCGTCGGCGACGGCGAGCTCGCGGAACGTCTCGTGCGGATCGAGGCTCGCGGGGGCGCTCGTGGTGCCGATCACCGCGCCGTGGAGCGGCTCGAGGCAGTAGAGGAGGATCTGCGGCTCGCCGGTGGTCTGGCCCTTGTCGTCGACCGCGCTGCCGAGGGTGCCGACGTAGATGGTGCCGGCGAGATCGGTGTCGAGGAGCACGATGCCGGTGAGCACCATGGTGGCGTTGATCTGGCGGGTGAAGCGGTTGGCCTCGGTGTCGCGCGCGCGCGCGGCGACGAAGATCCGCTGGCCGGGGACCTCCCCCATCCACGCGCGGATCCACGACGAGCCGTCGCGGGTCGGGCGGCCGGGCACCTCGTCGCGCGTCGGGTCGGCCTTGCCGTCGGTGCCGCCGAGGCGGAGCACCGTCTCGTGCTCGCGCTCGACGTAGACCTTCTTGCCGTCGACGAACACGCCACTCACGCCGCCGCCCTCCTCGATGCCCTTGCCCTCGAGGGTCAACGAGCCCACCGGCTTGCCGTCGGGGCCGTAGAGCGCGACCTGCTTGTCGACGAGGCGATCGAGCACGGCCACCGTGCCGTCCTTGCCGATGGCGAGATCCTGCGGTGCCTTGAGCGAGAGCGGGATGGGCTCGAGCGGCTTGCCGTTCTTGTCGACGCGGACGAGTCGACCGTTGACCTGATCGAGCACCCACGTGGTGCCGTCCTTGTCGACGACGAGGCTCATCGGCCCCTCGGCGTTGCCCTCCTTGCGCTCGATGCGTCCGAGCTCGCCCTTGCCGCTGCCCCACGCGAACGAGGCGACCTCCTTGGTCTTGTTCGTGTTGGACGGCGCGTTCGCGCTGCCGCTCGTGGACGCTGCGACGACCGGTGACGAGCTGTCGTCGACGCTCGCCGCAGTCGGCTTCGCGGTCGCGCTCGAGGCAACGGCACCTGGCTGCAGCGGAGCGACCGACGGCGCGCGCGCGAGCCACGCCGCGAGCCCGAGGGCACCGAGGACGAGGGCGGCGAAGATCCAGCGACGATCCATGCGGGCGCCGATCGAAGCACGATCCGAACCTCGCAGCGTGCTCCGAAATGAGGCGTTTTTCCCGCATGAAACCACATCTCCTACCTTTCCCTTCTGTCCGAGCTGGATGACGAGTGGACGCTCGGTGTCACGTGCGTGCGATCGAGATCGCTGTCACGGTGCGCGTTTTCCATCATCGCTGCGCGTCTCGGCGTGGCACGCGATTCGCTGAGGAGACGGGCATGTCGGATCTCCTCCGCTCCCTCGCTCGCCTCGCTCTCCCCTGTGGCGTCGTCGCGATGCTCTCGCTCGGCGCGGGCTGCTCGGTGGAGCGCGCCGCCGACGGCGACGGCGAGAGCACGGAGCTCGTGGGCGCCGAGGAGGACGACGGCACGGACGGTCGCGGCGCCGAGAGCGTCGTCGGCACGGTCGCCGTCGGCCAGACCCTCAAGACCAACGCGGCCCTCAACCTCCGCAGCAGCGCCTCGACGTCGGCGAAGATCCTCCTCGTCATCCCCAAGGGCTCGAAGGTGACGGTGGTCTCCGCCACGCCGAAGAGCGGCTGGTACAACATCAAGTTCGCCGGCACGACGGGCTGGAGCTTCGGCGTCTACCTCGATCCGACCTCGTCTTCAGGTGGGTCCTCGGGTGGCTCGGGCGGCGGCTCCGGTGGCAGCCCCGACTCGACCGACTTCATCACCCGCGCGAAGGCCGGCGTCGGCTTCTCGTACTGGTGGGGTCACGGCCGCTGGTCGATGGCCGGCCCGGGCGGCTCCACCCCCGCGGGTTCGTGCTCCGGCTCCTGCCCGAGCTGCTCGCACTCCGGCAGCTACGGCGCGGACTGCTCCGGCTACGTCGGCAAGATCTGGCGCGTGCCCTCCTCGAACTCGGACGTCACGGTCGACCAGCACCCGTACTCGACCGGCAACTTCGTCGCGGACACGAGTCTCTGGCGCACGGTCTCGCGCGGCAGCGTCGCGAAGGGCGACGCGCTCGTCTACAACTCGGGCGGCGCCGGTCACATCTTCCTCTACGAGAGCGGCGACGGCTGGGGCTCGATGTGGGCGTACGAGGCCAAGGGCTGCTCGTACGGCATCGTCCACAACCTCCGCACCGCGAGCAGCGCCTACAAGGCCATCCGCAAGAACTGAGGC
>JAEUKC010000297.1:0-9226 GCA_016794445.1 Myxococcales bacterium | reverse complement strand
GTCGAGATCCACGTGCAGCGGCGACGACGGCGAGGCGCTCGCGGGGTCGCGCGGCGGCAGGCCGCGGACGAGGAAGCGCCCCCCGACCACGCCGAGCAGCGACGGCAGGAGCGCCGGGCCGCGCGCGAAGTCCGCGCCGCCGCGCCCTCCCTGCGTGCGCGACAGGCGCACGAGAGAGCCGTTCTCGAGCTCGGCCTCCCACACGAACGTGGCGTCCCGCACGATCACGCAGGCCTGCTCACGCAGCCGCTGCACGAGCAACAGGAGGCTCGTCGTCGAGAGATCGTCGAGCCGACCGCGCACCTCGGCGCCCTGGGCGAGGCGCGCCTCGACGCGGACGCGCGAGACCAGCGCCTCGCGGGCGCGGGCGACGACGACCGACGCGTCTTCGTCCTTGCGGAGGGCGCCCGCCGAGCCGGCGCGCAGGTCGCGCAGGCGCCGCAGCAGGTCTTCCTTCCAGGAGAGGAGGATCACCGGCCGATCCCGGAGCGCCGGGTCGTGGTGCACGGCGCGGGCGACCGACGCGCCGTCGCGCCCCGGCATCACCACGTCGACCACGAGGAGATCGGCGCCGTGCTCGCGCGCGCGGCGCAGGGCCTCGTCGCCGTCTTCCGCCTCGATCACCGTGGCGCCGGCGCTGCGCAGCGAGCCCGCGAGGAAGCGCCGCACCGCCGGGTCGTCGTCGGCGACGACGATGGTGCGGCCCTCGAGGTCCACGTCGAACGTGCGACGCGACGGGCCGCGGCGGGCGCCCTCGTCGAAGCTGCCGGAGAGCGGCGCGTCGAGCGCGATGGGCCGATCGAGGCGCAGCCCGCGGTAGGCGATGCGCCCTTCGCTCTTGTGGGCGACGACGTCTCGCACCTTGGCGAGCGCGCCCCACATGGGCCCGAGGACCTCGGCGCCAGAGCCGAGATCGACCACGGCCTCGCGCGAGAACGGCTCGAGGTCGTCGATCAGGAGGCGACGCAGCTCGGCGACGAGCCGCTCCGCGAGCGCCTCGGGCGTGACCGCGCCGACGGCGATGGCGTGCGGCGCCGCGATGGCCACCGAGCGCTCCCCGACCGCGTCGGCGCAGGCCTCGCGCAGGGTGGTCGGCGAGAACGGCTTGTCGAGCGCGCGCGCGACGCCGAGGGCCACCAGGCGCGCCGCCGGCTTCGGGCGCGAATCGCCCGGCGACCCACCGAGCTCGCGACCCACGGCGACGATCGGGACCGGGCCCGTGAAGGCGTCGTCGACGAGGCTCGCGAGGGCGTCGAGCGCGCCCGGGAGATCGACGTCGATCACCACCAGGTCCGGCGCGAGGGCGCGCGCGAGCTCGACCACCGGCCCGAGATCGACCGTGCGCTCGATGTCGCACGGGAAGGTGGCCGGGTCGTCCTCGAGCGCGAGGGCCAGGGTCTCGTCGCCGACGAGCAGCACGGTCCACGGGAGGCTCGGCCCGGTCGCGGGGCGTGGAGGGCGCGCGGCGGGCAACATGTCGAGCGGCGCCGGCCCCTTGTGCCAGGCCAGCGCTGGCAACCCTTCGACCAGGTGCTCGAGGTCGGCGAGGAGGGACTCGGGGAGCGAATCGGAGGCGACCGCGGCCTCGTCGATCGCGCGCGTGGCCGCCGACACGGCTTGCGCCAGCGCATCGAAATGGAAGAGCCGAGCGCCGGTGCCGACGGCGTGGAGCCTGCGCCGCAGGTCTTCCCGAGGCCGCGCGCGCTCGCGCCCTGCACGCAGCGCCTCGAGCGGACCGCGCATCTCCTGGACCTTGCGGCCGAGGCTGCTGACGAAATCGGCGGCGGCGCCCCCCGCAGCGAACGAGGCGCCCCCTCCAGGGCCCCCCACCGGGCTGCTCGTGCCTGTGGAGGTCGAGGCCGGCCCTTGCGTGCTCGGCGAGGCCGACTCCGGCGGTTCTTCCGGCCCGAACGGGCCCCCACGTTCGTCGGTCATCCCCCATCGGACGTACCACGGGGGGGGCTCGACCGCGATTCTCTTTCTCCTTCGTCGCGGCTTTCGTTAGCATCCCCGCACGATGTCCCAGGACACACGGAAAGATCCGCGCGCGAAGGTGCTGAGCCTCAACGTTCGTTACAAGAGCGCCACCGTCGACGAGTTCATCGAGCACCACTCGCATGACATCTCGAAGGGAGGCATCTTCATCAAGACGCCGAGCCCCTTCCCGGCGGGCACCCTCCTCAAGTTCGAGATCCGCATCAAGGACGACTCGCCGCTCATCGCGGGCGTTGGTCGCGTGGTGTGGAAGCGCGAGCCGCCGCAGGCCTCGGGCGAGCGTCCTGCGGGCATGGGCGTCAAGTTCATCAAGCTCGACGGCCAGAGCCGCGAGCTGATCGATCGCGTCGTCGCCGAGCGCAAGGTCGACGGACCGAGCTTCGAGGAGACCCCGGACGGCAAGCCGCCGGCGAGCGTGCGTCCAGCTCCTGGTCCCGTGCTCGGTGGCGCCGCTGCGTCGACCGCCAACACGGTGTCTGGTTCGGGCGGCGGTTCGTTCTTCCCGGCGGGTCCGCCCGCCGAGCTCCCGCCTCCGCAGGAGCGCACGGTCATCAAGCAGGCCGACGAGATCCTCGCCGACGCGCTCAAGGGCGCGGGCATCGGTGGTGGCGCCGAGGACATCAAGCCCGCGGCGGTCGCTCCCCCGGTGCAGCTCCCCGCGACGCCAGCGGCCAAGCCCGGAGGTCCGCTCCCAGCCCGCAAGGCCACGCTGCTCGGCATGCCCGCCGCGCCTGGCGAGGGGTTCAAGCTCCCGCCGGAGGTCGCCGCCGCGATCGAGCCGCCCAAGGAGGAGCCCAAGCTCCCCGCCGAGCCCGAGACACCGATCGTCGCGCCGCCGATCGCCGCGATCGAGCCGCCGAAGGAGTCGCCCAAGCCCGCGCCGGTCGTCGAGGCTCCCAAGCCCGAGCCCAAGCCCGAGGCGCCCAAGCCGGCGGCTGCGCGCAGTGAACCGCCCGCGCCCAAGCCCGCGCCCCTGCCCGTCGCGGCCGCCGCGCCGATCGCGCCGGAGAAGAAGGGTGGCGCCATGGGCTGGCTCGTCGTCGTCGCGCTGCTCGGCGTCGCCGGCGCGGGTGGCTATTACGTGTTCGGTCGCGACGGCGGCAAGCCGCAGCCCAGCGCCACGCCCGCCGCGTCCTCGGCCAAGCCGCCGGTCGCGTCGTCCACGGCCCCCGCCGCCTCCAGCACCGTCGAGCCGCCCCCGAGCGCGCCGCCCTCCACCTCCGCGTCGGCCGTACCCAGCACGTCGGCCGCCGCCAGCACCAGCGCGAGCGCCAGCGTCTCTGCGAAGCCCACGGTGACCGCGCCGCCGACGGTGACCGCGCCGCCGACGGTCACCGCGCCGCCGACGGTGACCGCGCCGCCGACGGTGACCGCGCCGCCGACGGCGCCGCCGACCGTGGTGAAGCCGCCGCCCCCGCCGCCCAAGCCGACGGGTGACAACCCCTACGAATGACCGCTTCGTCGTGGTCGTGACCTGAGAGCCGAGAACACCTCTCGGCTCTCTGTCTTTTCTGCGGGTCGCGTCTTCACGAAGAAGCGGACTGTCGCGCGCGGAAGGCCGCGACGAGCAGGTCGACGAGCGTCCGATCTTCCTCGGTGACCTTCATCGCCGGCGGCAGGAGCCGGATCCCGGCCCGGTCCGCCAGCGCGACGCGCAGCACTGCCACGTCCGCCACGGGTAGCTCTGCCTGCCGCCGCAGCGAGAGCCGCCCGATTTCGTACCGGACCTGGACGGTGCCGCCGCTCCGCGCCGCTGCGATCGCGCGCGCCGGTCCGTCCGCACCCTGCAATTGACGCAAAGCGGAGCGAATGCGGGCCGCCCTCCGCCGGGCCGCCGCCCCGGTCGGTCCGGCATGCAGATCCGGGTGCCGATTCCGGGAGACCTCCTCCGCCGGGAGCAAGATCAGGGCGGCTGTCAACAGATCCACGGGATCGTGCACCTTTCCGAGGCTAGCAGACTTCGCACGCCCCCCGTCCGTCCAGCTTGCGGCCGAGGTGCTGCCTACGATAGAAACGCCGGCACCCATGCCTCGCCCGGCCCAATCTCCCGCAGCAGTCCCCCCGGCCTCGATCCCGGCAGTCTCGACCCGAGGGGCGCGCCTCCTCTCGAGCAGCACGTTGCTCGCGAGCACCGCGATCGTCCTCGGGGCGAGCGTGCTCGTCGGCGGTTGTGGCGAGAAGGTGAAGTACAAGCCGGAGCCCGCGTACTCCGGGCCGAAGCCGAGCCTGCCGAAGGTCCCGCAGGTGCCCGCCACCACGACGTGGAAGAACGGCACCAACTGGACCGTCTACGGCCTGCAGCACCAGCTGATGAACCCGAAGCACCGCAAAGAGGTCGACGGTGTTCCGGCGGTGATCGAGGGCTACGTGGTGAAGGTCTATCGGCCGACGGAGCCCGCCGGCAAAGAGGGCTGCATCTACCCGCAGAAGAAGGCCGCGCCGACCAGCAAGGACCCCACGCCCAAGGGCGTGCAGTGCGACACCGTGAAGTACGAGCCGCCGCACTTCTTCATCGCCGACAACAAGGACGAGAAGAACCCGGCCAAGATGATCACGGTGATGGGCTACGCCTCGTCGTACATCCAGCAGTACATGGCGGTCGACCAGTACAAGAAGAAGAACGTCCTCGAGAAGGGTGACCGCGTGAAGACGCTGGAGAAGATCACCGCCCTCAAGGACGACGACAAGTACCTCGACAACAACTACTCGGCGACCATCACCATCCTCGGCGAGCCGAAGATCGGCGCCCGCGTCGTGGTGAGCGGCCAGTTCGCGGCGCGCTACCAGGAGGGCCAGGGCGGCACGCGCGTGGTGCCCTACGGCATCATCGACGTGACGTCGCACAAGAAGGGCAAGATTGACTACAAGGAGGGCGAGGAGGAGATGATCGACCTGCGTTGATCACCCTCGTCTCGGTCTCGTGGGCCCTCGATCGCACCGGTCGGGGGCTCGCTGCTTTTTGCGGCGCGCGACCGGAGTTCTTCCTCCGCACGAATGTGAAGCGGGGGTTATACATTCGTGCGGAAACGAAAATCGGCCCTCCGCCCGCCCGGCGGTTCGCCTCCGCTCCGCTTGTCGGCCGCCCATGGAGGCGGCCGATGCTTCGGCTCGCTAACGCTCGCCTCAGCCGAAGAGATCCTTCAGCTTCTCCATGAAGGTGCGCTGCTGCGGCTGCACCTCGTCGCCCATCTCGCGCGCGAGCTCCTCGAGCAACAGGCGCTGCTTCTCGCTCAGGTGCTGCGGGACCTCGACCAGCACCTCGACGCGCTGGTCGCCGCGGCCACCCGTGCGGCGCGGGATGCCCTTGCCCTTGAGGCGCAGCACGGTGCCGTGCTGCGTGCCCGGGGGGACGCGCACCTTGGCCTTGCCCTCGAGCGTCGGCACCTCGACCTCGCCGCCGAGCGCGGCGGCCGGGAACGAGATGGGCACCGCGCACTGCACGTCGTCCTTGAGCCGCTTGAAGAACGGGTGCTCCTCGACGTGGAAGACGAGCTCGAGATCGCCGGGGAGCTTGCCCGGGCGGGTGACGTTGCCGGCGCTCGCGACCGTGGTGGTGGCGCCGTCCTCGATGCCGGGGGGCACGCCGATCTCGAGGTTGTGCTCGGCTGCGACGATGCCGACGCCGCGACAGGTCTCGCACGGATCGGTGACCACGTGGCCGCGGCCCTGGCAGCTCGAGCACGGTCGCTCGCCGACGAGGCCGAGGAGCCCCTGCGTGAAGCGCACCTTGCCGCGGCCGTTGCAGGCGTTGCATGACTGCGGCTTGCTGCCGGTCCGGGCGCCGCTGCCGGTGCAGGTGCCGCAGGTGACGGCGCGGTCGTAGGTGATCTTGCGCTGGCAGCCGAACGCGGCCTCCTGGAACGTGAGCGTGACCTCCTTGCGGAGGTCGCCGCGGTTCTGCTGCTTCTGGAAGCCGAAGGCCCCGAAGAGCGAGCCCAGCAGGTCCTCGAGGTTCTGCGCGTCGACGTGGATGCCGCCCGGGAAGCCACCGCCGCCGGGCTGCTCGGCCGCGTGGCCGTAGCGATCGAACGCGGCGCGGCGCTGCGGATCGCTCAGGATCTGATAGGCGGCGTTGATCTCCTTGAAGCGATCGTGCGCCCCCGGATCGTTGGGGTTCTTGTCCGGGTGGTGCTGCGAAGCGAGCTTGCGAAAGGCCGCCTTGAGCTCCTCGGGGGTGGCGTGGCGCGGCACGCCGAGGATGTCGTAGGGATCTCTAGGTGCCATGGGGCCCGCGCGTCATGGTCCGGCAGGATAGGTCGCGACCTTCGACCCCGCCACGGGGGTGGGCCACGAAAGTCGCGGATAGCTCCAGGTCAGCCCTGGCCAACCCTTGCTGGCGAGGCCGAGGCTCACCCACGGTGGACGGAACCCGTCGCCGGCCCACCGGCTCGCGAAGGCCTCGCGGACCGTGTGCTCGGCGAGCTTGCCGTGGAAAGGAAAGCCCCACGCGGCCTCCTGCGAGCTGTCGCTCGGATCGCTGAACATCCGCCACACGAAGAACCCAGCGAACCAGGGCTCGCCGACCACGCCGCCGAGGATGGCGCGATAGGCGTCGTGCTGGGCCACCTCGTCCACCACGACGTTCTTCATGTCGTCGGGCCACTCCCAGGGGCGCACCGCCGGGTCGGGGCGGGTGGTGTAGCCGACCTCGGTGAACAGCACGGGCTTCTGCCAGGCGTCGGCGAGGGCGCGCACCTTCGAGCCCACCCGCAGGCCGCCCTCGAGCAGCTCCTTCGGGCTCGCGCCGGGGTGATCGGCGAGCGGGTAGAACGCGTTGATGCCGATGGCGTCGACCTCGCGCAGGATGACGGTGTCGTCGACGTCGTCCCAGTTGGCGCTGTAGGTGAGGATGCCCTTGTAGCGGGCGCGGACGTCCTTGATCACCGCGCGCAGCTCGTCGGTCGCGCGCGCGCTCGTGGCCCAGGAGCGCAGCTCGACGCCGACGCTCAGCATGTCGACGCCGTGCTTCTCGGCGAGCTCCGCCCACGCGAGCACGAACGTGCGGTAGCTCTGCGCGAGGCGCTTCATCGCGCCCTCGGTGGCGCGGCCGCGGAACGCGTAGTCGCCGTCGGGCTTCTTGACGTCGGGGGGGGCCAGCGGCTCGAGCTCGCCGCGCCAGCCGCCGGCCTCGAGCCACAGGTGGGGCACGAGCATCACGCGGAGGCCGCGCGCGTGGGCCTGGTCGATCGCGCGACCGACGGCGACGAGGTTCTCGGCGAACGGCGCCTCGAAGGTGAGATCGATGCCCACCGTGCGCGTGGACCACATGCGCCCGAACGGCGTGAACGCGACCCACGTGGCGCCGAGGTCCTTGGCGAGATCGAGGGCGCGGCCGCACGCCTCGCTGCCGTAGCCGACGCCCGGGTGCAGCGCGTTCTCGATCGGGCCCACCGTGATCCCGCGGATCGGCGCGAGGCCGGCCAGGCGGAAGCCGTCCGGTCCGGCGGCCGGGTGGGCGAGGGGCGCGAGCATCGACAGCGCCAGCGTGACGCCGAGCGCCTCGATCATTTCGTGGCCCACTCCACGTGGGCGGTGCCCGCCGAGTCACCCTGGTTGCGCGTCAGGAGCCACGCCCCGACGCCGGCCGCCGCGGCCGTGCCGAGGGCCCCCCAGAACCAGGGGCTCTTGTAGAAAGGCTTGGCTTCTGGCGTCGGCGCCACGGGCATCGGCTTCGGCTCCTCCTTCTTCACCACGGGGGGCGGAGGTGCGTAGCGCGTCTCGAGCACGGCGGTGAGCGGCTGCCACGGCGCCCCCTTGGTCTCGGCCCGATGCCGCGTCGCCTCGAGGCGATCTTCCTTGGCGTCGAACACCCGCGCCTCGACCACCGCGTCGGATCTGGTGACCACGACCAGCGCCGCGCAGCGGGTGCGACGGGCGATCTCGGAGAGCATGGCGCGCGAGGGGGCGTCGTCGTTCTCGACCTTGGCGCGCAGCGCGGCGAGGTCCTTGACCGGCTCCGGATCGCCCTCGAGGACGGGCTCCCCGGCGAGCACGCGCGCCCCGCGATCGGTCAGGGTCGGTCGTAGCCCCGCGACCCCGTACACGGCGAGCGCGATCGGCCACGTGGCGTCGGTCGGCGTGCTCCCCATCGCCACGACCACGACGCCCTTGCGGGGCGCGACCAGCGGCTGCTCGCTCGCGAGCCAAGACTTCTGGGGCGCAGCGATCGCGGCCGCGCTCGTCAGAGAGAGCACGGCCGCGAGACCGAGAGCGAGGAAGGCAGCGGCCCTACTCCCGCCGACCCCCGCCGAGGATCTGCACGAGGAAGAGGAACATGTTGAAGAAGTCGAGGTAGAGGTGGATCGCGGCATCGATGGGGCTCGGCAGCGGGTCTTGCCGCAGGAGGCGCGACGTATCGTAGAGGATGAAGCCCCCGAAGAGCAGCACGCCGACGCTGGCGATGGCGAGGTGGAACACCGACCCACCGACGAAGATGCCGATGAGGGTGGCAATCAGGAGCACCACGAGGCCCATCGTGAGGAAGCCGCCGAGGAACGAGAAGTCGCGCTTCGAGCGGAAGGCGTAGGTCGTGAGGCCGCCGAAGGCCCCGACCGCCAGCAGGAAGGCGTCCCGCACGGGGTGGGCCGTCATCGCGAGGCCCGCGGCGCCCCGCAGCATGGTGACGAACAGCAGCGGCGCGATGAAGAGGCCGGAGACGAACGTGAAGCCGAGCAGCGCGACGCCGTTGACGCCAGGCCGCTCGCGCACCGCGCGCATGCCGAAGAACGCCGCGAGGTAGACGACGAGGGCGAGGATCCCGTGCTGGAGGACGAACGCCACGACCGGCGGCATCGCGATCGTGCGACCGGCGCCGGCCTGCAGCATCACCGGTGTGCCCGCGTACAGCGCGGCCATGGCGCCGCCAGCCGCCGAGACGATGCCGGCGAAGAACAACGCGTAGGTCCGCCGCAACAGATCGACGCGCGGGCTCGGCCGCGCATCCACGCGGGAAGCCGCGCCACCGATGCGGACGGGGAGGCGGGGAATCGAAGGGCGGGGGCCGTACGGAGTGCTCATGACGGGGACCAACGTAATCAGTGTTCCCGGACGTGCTAGATGGGGCCGGTGCGTCGTCGGTCAGAGGGAGTCCTGTTCTCGGGGGAAGACGGGCCGCCGGAGCTCCCGCGGCCGGTCGAGGAGATCATCGCCGTGCTCGGGCCGATGGCCACCGAGGCGCGCATCGCGCGGGTCTCCGAGGTCATCCGTCAGCGCGTCTCGGCCGTGCGCGTGG